>OMVI01000110.1 GCA_900314455.1 uncultured Prevotella sp.
TGTGTGAAGAATGTCTCTGGGTTCTCAGCGGTACCACGAGTAACAGGACGCTCTGGTGAAAGAGCACGGTCGCGGAAGCGCTTGATGTAATCCATATTTACGAGAGGACGGATATCTTCCATATCCATCTCCTCAACCTTGTGGTACTCGTGAGAAGTACGGAAGCCGTCGAAGAAGTTGATGAACGGAACCTCAGTCTCGAGAGTTGCGAGATAAGGAACAGCTGTAAGGTCCATAACCTCCTGTACAGAACCAGAGCAGAACATTGCGAAACCTGTCTGACGGCAAGCCATAACATCCTGGTGGTCACCGAAGATACAGAGAGAGTGAGAAGCCAGTGTACGTGCAGAAACGTTGAATACACATGGCAGCAGCTCACCTGCAATCTTGTACATATTCGGTATCATCAGCAGCAAACCCTGCGATGCAGTGTAGGTAGATGTCAGAGCACCAGCCTGCAATGAACCGTGGACAGCACCGGCAGCGCCGCCCTCGGACTCCATCTCCTGAACGGAAACTGTCTGACCGAACAAATTCTTACGTCCTTTGGCAGCCCACTCGTCAACGTGCTCAGCCATTGGAGAAGACGGTGTGATAGGATAGATAGCGGCAACTTCTGTAAACATGTAGCTTACATGCGCAGCAGCGGTATTTCCATCACAAGTTACAAACTTTTTTTCTTTAGCCATTTTGTAAACTTATTAAAATGAATATTGTTTATAATGTTTTTGAATGTTTCTACTTTCGATTTAATTTACCACTGACGGCTAGTAAAGGAAGCCGAACAGCCACAAAGGAATTTTATTGTCTGCACCCACCTCGGTGTTGTATCGTGCATAAATAGTGTCATTGTTGTACCGCACTTTCTTATTAGCGGCATCGCAAATGCGGAATTTGTGTTTCTCATCTATTATATAGTAACCGCTTTTTGCGCCAACATTGACCTTATGGTCTTTACGCATCGTACCAACGAAAAATGTCTCCATGATATCCTGTTCAGTAAACGTCATGGGATAAATGACATACTGAAGGTTGGTGTTGTGGAGCATTACTTTCGCCGGTTTCTTAGGGAACTCCTCCCCCACCGGGTAGATTATATTGACAAGACGTGCCTCAGCAAGATACTTTATATAGTTCATCACCGTCGCACGACTTGTGTTTATGTCTTTTGCCAGTTCACTTATATTAGGCGCTTTCGGTCCATTTATGGCAAGCTGGTAGAACAATTTCTTTATCTTCGACAAGTATTTCAACTCTATTTGCTTAATAAGCAGAATGTCGACCTCCGTCATCATGTTCATTGTCTTAAGCAAATTCTCCGAGAAATTGCGATGTTCCAAGAAGAAAGGATAAAATCCATGATGCAAATAATCGGCAAAATACTTCTGAGGACTTACCTCAGGCAGTATCTGCTTAATAATGTGGTTGTAATTGCCGAGCAGCTCTTCAAGGCTGTACGGTTTGAAATTCTTGCCTGTCATCAGGTTCAAATATTCTCTGAAGGAGAACCCACGAAGACTATAAGGCTTAACAATACCGTTCAACTCTGGATTTTCCTCTTTCAGCCGCATCACGCTAGAGCCGGTGAATACTATTTTCAAGTTAGGATAGAAGTCGTAGCACTGGCGCAGTTCCTTACTCCAATTCGGCTGTTTGAACACCTGGTCAATGAGCAACGTACGTCCACCACGACGATAGAACTCACCTGCAAAGTCGCAGATTCCACGTCCTTGGAAGTAGAAATTGTTCATATTGATGTACAGGCACTGACGGTCGTGGGCGTCAAAGTGTTCCTTTGCGTATTGCAGCAAGAATGTTGTCTTGCCAATTCCTCTCGAACCTTTAATGCCAATCATACGATCATTCCAGTCTATCTCATCCATAAGGGTGCGACGGACAGGTGCGTTCGTATGTTCTACGAGATATGTATGGGTACGAAAGAAGGCTTCCATCAACTTGCTTTAGTTTCTAAGTGCAAAGTTAATAATAATTCTGTTATTTGCAAACTCTATATTGCAAAAAATCCTTTTTTTTATTATTTTTGCACACTCGTTTAATAAAACAAAAAACTACAGTGACTTTACACGTTTTCAACCCAGAGCATGACATAGCTCTCGCACGTAACAACAAGTACTTCACAGCGCCCACAGTAGCTCGCCGTTTACGCTCCGACTGCGGCTTCCTGCCTTCAATTTGGGCAGGAAACGACGACTATGTTCTCGTCAACGACGTAAAAGAAGCACAGAAGAGCCTCAGTTCACTCGGCTTAAAGACGAATGACTCGACTTTTGTTACTTACCGGGATTTGTCCAATCTGCCAACTGAAATTGATGTTTCGCCATGGGGATGGGACAGTTCAATTGCTTACCAACTAAAGAAGAACGGGCTAAGGTCTGACAAGATGCCCAGCGATGAGTGTTTTAACATCATCAGAGGACTAAGCAGCAGGGAGTTCTCATCGGAGATTTTAAGGCTTTTACACGACTCAATTGATTTTAATAAATATGGTCTTGTAGGTAATTCTACTTATGAGACAGAAATTTCAGAAATCATCTCGACAATCGAGAGAAATCGAAAATCTGTGCTAAAAGAGCCTTGGAGTTGCAGTGGCAGAGGCAACAGAGTAGTTGGAGCAGCACTGGACACCCCAACGGAGAATTGGATTCGTAATGTAATAAAAAATCAAGGAGGTATAATGATAGAGCCTTTCTATGATAAAATTGCCGACTTCGGAATGGAATTCCTTTCTGATATTACAGGTGTACACTACCGAGGACTATCCATTTTCACTACATCCAACGGCTTTTACACTGGCAATCTAATTGCTGAAGATAGTTATAAGGAAGAAATTATAGAACGGATGCTACCAAACAAAATACCGTTCATAAAAGATTTATTAGAGGAGATATTAACCGACAAGATATCAAAGAGGTACATCGGTCCACTCGGGGTTGACATGATGATTGTCAATAACTACACGAAAGACAACAGTTCACCCTTTCTCCACCCTATGGTAGAGATAAATTTAAGGCGCACAATGGGACATGTCGCCATCGATATTCTTCATAAAGTCAACCTTCGGACAGCTTCCATGCATATAGGATATGATGGACAGCATTACAAATTAGCTATAGAGCCAACCCAAAGTAACTAGCGTCGCTATCTTGTAATAATATTTCTATTCCACTATCGTTGTCAAATAAACGACATAAGCTATAACAATAAGGGCCACTAAGACCGTAAGCGCAAGCAATACTCCTTTCCAGAAGTGGACCTTATTTGTACGTCTTCCGACATAAGTGCTATGGTCGTGGTGGTGGTGATGATGGTGGTGGTGATGATAATTTTCCGTTTGAGTAGTCATTCTTATAATTGGTTGTTTATATTTCTAAAGAGCTGAAGGGCGCGAAGTGCAACCCTTCAACTCTATTATGTTTACATGCAAGCAACTGTCAGTCCAGCCATTACGATGCTGACCATTGACATAAGCTTGATAAGGATGTTCAACGATGGACCTGAAGTATCCTTGAACGGGTCGCCGACGGTATCACCGACAACCGTTGCCTTGTGACACTCAGAGCCCTTGCCGCCAAAGTGACCTTCCTCGACATATTTCTTGGCATTGTCCCATGCACCTCCGGCGTTTGCCATGAACACGGCAAGCGTGAAGCCGGCAGCGAGTCCACCAACGAGAAGGCCGAGAACGCCGCTTACTCCGAGGATTAGACCAACAAGAATTGGTATGATAATAGCGAGCAGAGACGGGATAATCATCTCGTGCTGAGCGCTCTGTGTTGATATTTCGACGCAACGTCCGTAGTCAGGAGTTGCCTTGCCTTCAAGTATTCCCTTTATCTCACGGAACTGACGGCGCACTTCCTCTACCATCTTACCTGCTGCACGACCAACAGCTCCCATTGTAAGACCGCAGAACAGGAAAGCAGCCATAGCGCCGATGAAAGCTCCAACGAGCACCTTCGGGTTCATCAGGTTAACCTGGAAGAAGTTCATGAAGTCAGGAATTGTAGCCTGTGCGGCATCGATGGTATCGCCTGCAACGTTTGTCATTGTATCTCCAACACGGTGCATGGCAATCTTTATCTCTTCAATATATGAAGCCAACAGAGCCAATGCCGTCAATGCAGCAGAACCAATGGCAAATCCCTTACCGGTAGCAGCGGTCGTATTGCCCAGTGCATCGAGAGCATCCGTACGATTACGGACTTCCTCTCCAAGTTCACTCATCTCTGCATTACCACCTGCGTTATCGGCTATTGGACCGTAAGCGTCGGTAGCAAGAGTGATACCAAGTGTCGAAAGCATACCGACTGCCGCAATTCCGATTCCGTAAAGTCCGTGCTGTATGGACTCAGCACTCATCGACATGTCGAAGCCATTAGCGCAAAGATAACTGAGCATGATAGCAACTGAGATTGTCAGGACTGGGATACAAGTAGAAATCATACCCGTTCCGATACCCTTGATGATAACCGTAGCAGCACCCGTCTTCGAAGCAGCCGATATTTCCTGAGTAGGTTTGTAGCTCTGAGAAGTATAGTATTCTGTAGCCTGACCAATTATTACACCGGCAAGAAGACCGGCAACAACTGACAGACCTACGCCCAACCAATTGTCAAGACCCAACAGATAAAGTATCGGGAATGTAGCAACGGCAATGAGAATAGCGGCCGTGTTGGTTCCAAGACCAAGCGAATGGAGCAGGTCTTTCATTGATGCACCATCCTTTGTACGTACCAGGAATATTCCGAGAAGACTCAGAAAGACACCAACTGCTGCAATAATCATCGGAGCGATAACAGCCTTAAGCTGCATACCATCCGCAGCAGTAGCGAACGCCGTAGCGCCAAGGGCAGCCGTACTCAGTATACTTCCGCAATAGCTCTCATAAAGGTCGGCACCCATACCGGCAACGTCGCCAACATTATCACCAACGTTATCGGCGATGGTAGCAGGGTTGCGAGGGTCGTCCTCTGGTATATTCTCCTCAACTTTACCAACCAAGTCAGCACCAACATCGGCAGCCTTGGTGTAAATACCACCACCGACACGAGCGAACAGAGCCTGCGTCGAGGCGCCCATACCGAATGTCAGCATTGTTGTTGTTATGGTTATGAGCATTTCGCTGGTGTCCATTGTACCAGAATAGAAAGCATTCAGGATGAGGAACCACAATGCTATATCGAGCAATCCAAGTCCGACAACAACCAGTCCCATGACGGCACCGGAGCGGAACGCAATCTTCAGTCCTTTGTCAAGTCCCTTGCGGGCAGCCTCAGCAGTACGACCGCTTGCGTAAGTTGCAGTCTTCATGCCGAAGAATCCAGCCAGTCCGGAGAAGAAACCACCTGTCAGGAATGCGAACGGAACCCATTTGTTCTGGGCATTGAAGCCGTACGCCATGATAGCGAAGATGACTGCAAGGACAATAAACACAATCAGCACAACCTTGTACTGCTGTTTCAGGTAAGCCATAGCGCCCTTTCGGACGTACTCGGCGATTTCAATCATACGTGGTGTGCCTTCGTCGGCTTTCATCATAGACTTAAAGAAGTACCATGCCATACCCAAAGCGCACACCGATGCTATGGGCACAAGCCAAAATACTACAGGAATATTTTCCATACGTTTTAATAGTTAGAGTTTGTTAGAGTTCAGTTCTAGTCTGCAAATTTAATAAAATTATTTATTTAGAGCACAATTTGCTGTATGTTTTTTTGAATTTGTGTCAAATAAGACATAAACATGCAGCAAACAGACAGTTCCCGGATACTAAGCGAACAAGTCAGGCTCTGTTGGCGTTTGACGTGAATTGCCATTCTTTTCTTCATCTTCTGATGATGCGTCAGGTACAGCTCCTTCATTGAAAGATGAAGCGAAGCGGCTGATGAAATCATCTTCTGATATTATCGGAATACCGAGAGTCTTAGCCTTCTGGTTCTTTCCCGATGTTGAATTTATATCATTATTAATGAGGAAAGATGTAGACTTAGACACGGAGCCAGTAACCTTACCACCCTGACTTTCAATGTATGCCTTCAGTTCATTGCGGTTCTTGTAGTGGTGAACATCACCGGTAACGACAAAAGTGAGGCCCTCACAGATGTTTCCGGCAGCCTCATTGGAAGCCTGCGTGATATTCAGCTCACGCCGAAGATTGACAACCGCCTGCCAGTTTTCATCATCATGGAACCAAATTACGAACGACGCGCTCTTCTCCGGTCCTATTCCAGCAATGGTAGCGAACTCGTTTTTATCCTCAGTCTCATGCGCCTTGTTTATCAAGTCCTCATAATTATAAACTCCAAGCAAGCGCGTGCAAACGTCCTGCCCAACCAGTGGAATGCTCAATGCGAAGAGGAAACGATGCGCCTCAACATTCTTGGCATTTTCAACAGCACGCAACAATTTCACTGTACTCTTGTTTCCGAAGCCGTCAAGATTACGCATCTCGTCACTATGACTCTTCAGATTAAATATATCTGCGTATTCCTTTATCCATCCAAGGTTTATAAACTTCTGCAAAGTCTGCTCCGACAGCCCGTCAACATTTACTCCCTGCTTGCTTACGAAGCGAGCAAACTTCTTCAATTTCTTAGCCGCACAATTCGGATTCGTACAGTGCAAGGTTAGCGTTCCACTGCCTTCACTCTCCTTTACAATCGTGTCGGAGCCGCACACAGGGCACTTCTTCGGAATTTCGAATTCTCCAACCGGCTCAAGGACTTTGATGACTTTCGGAATGATTTTATTCGCCTTGATAACGCTAAGTTTGGTTCCCTTTCCGGCAATCCCCAACCGCTGGCACTCAGAAATATTACAGAGAGAAGCCCGTTTAACAGTTGTTCCTTCCAATTCAACTGGCTTGAAAACTGCAACTGGCGATATCGTAGATGTGGCGCACGACCATTCTATATAGTCAAGTTCCGTCTCCGCACTCTCATCTTGCCACTTGAAGGCATATCCTGCACGCGTGGCATGATGCCCGGTGACAGAACCTGTGGCTGCGTATTCAGTGTCATCGTAAGCAATTACGAGTCCGTCGACAGGGTAAGGATTCTGCTTGTTGGTCACCTTCACTGTCCAACGGTCGACAGCATCCTGCACATTGGCAGACGAAGGTGTGTCAATCCTCTCATGATCGACAACCTTAAAGCCTTCAGAAGTCAACCAATCCATTCGCTTTCCCCAACTGACAATGTCATCATCAATGTGAACGAGCGTGAATGGAATCCAATGGATATGACGCTGGCGCACTTCGTTGACATCTTTCAACGTCAGCGAACCTGAAGCCAGGTTGCGAGGGTTGGCGTACTCCTCATCGCTTTCCAAGTTGAATTTCTCAAAGTCCTCATAGCTGATAACTGCCTCACCACGGATTACAACATGCCCTGTATATTTTATAGACGGTAATATTCCGCTAATGGCTGTCGACAAGTGGGTTATATTCGTACCTATATGACCATCGCCGCGTGTAACGACCTTGGAGAGTCTGCCATTGTCATAAGTCACGACAAGTGTCAAACCGTCAAGTTTCCAGGACAACCATATCGGTCGGTTGTCGGCCCATTTAACCAAGTCAGAGACTTTCTTCGTCTTCGCCAAAGACAGTGCGGGGAACTCATGAGGCTCCTTTTGACCTGCCACATCGTCGGCACTGACGTTGTGGGTTGGCGAATCTTCAAGCACGACACCCGTTTCCCGTTCCAAAGTCTTGAGCCTGTCGAATCCTGCATCCCACTCGTAGTCGGTCATTAGTTCGCCACGACCGTTGTAGTAAGCATCCGACGCGGCGTTAAGTTTGCTGACGAGAGCCTGCATCTCGTCCATTTTTGTATTATCAGCCATTGCTTTATCCTATGAGAAAATCTACTTATATATATAATATGTACCGCCATCCGACTGACAGTATTTGCGTATGAGCTGCTGAATGTACTCTGCATTCTCACGCACTCGCTTCTCATCGCCGTCATATCCGTTGATGAGAACGACCAGATGGGTTGTTCCTAAGCCTATCTTCGTGCGCTCATTGTCAGAGGTAGGAGTCCCTACCCCGCCTTTACTGTCACGATAAACGGGCAGTCCCTCAATATTTATAAGTCCACGACCTATACCTTCGTAAGGCTCCCCGCTCTTGCCGACGCCCAGCGTAAGCGTATCGCCTTGGAACTTATCCGCATCGAATCCACCTATCGAATAACCATAGGCAATGCTTGCAAGATTAATGAGGTCAACAAGAGTATCAATCTGATACAGTTTCTTCCCTTTCAGCATACGGCGTATCAGCGCCTCCGATGCTGGGCGGTATCTCGAGGGGTCCTTACCGCAAGCACGGTAAACACGCCGTGTAGCCTCTATCGAAGGTATCTGTTTCAGCGACTCCGTGGTCAGCGTCTCACGGTAATGCTCGCTCATAGCCTCTATTTCCTTCCACAGTTCCTCACAATATTGCGAGTTAACTACATTGGCTTCAAGGCATGCGCCTACAAAGCCGGGGCAAACACTCTCAATCTCATCGGAAACAATAACTTTCATCGTTCTTCTCCTCCGTATATTTTCTGTATAAGTTTTGCATCTGCAGCCGTCCACTCTAATGTACCAAGCTCGTCGGGCTTCAGCCACTTTGCGTCGAGATGCTCTAGCAACTTGAAGTCGTTTTGGCGAGCTATGCAATCGTAGGCGGCAAGCGTAATGTCGAAGTCTGGATAACTGTAGTCGACGGTTGCAAGCCGGTTTCCTACATAAATATCCCAGTCCATTTCCTCACGAATCTCCCTTCTCAATGCCTCTTCAGGATTCTCGCCGTCTTCAACCTGCCCGCCGGGAAATTCCCAATGCTCACTTATATAGTCACGCTTTGAGCGGCACCGCTGCGTACACAGCACTTTGCCATTATCACTGACAACGGCACAGACCACCCTTAAATGTTTCCTTTCCATAATTTCATACATCCTTTAATTGCAACACATCAGCAACAGTGTGCAACCGATTTTCTGCAAAAATAGTTATTTTTTTCAAAAAAACGGGCAAACGAACAGAAAAAGATTGTAAAAAGATTTGGAGAAGAGTAAGATTAGCAGTAATTTTGCAGACGTAAGTAAAATATTTTAGTATATTCTTGAGTAAATTTAGTTTTATACCAAAGTACTAGCATTCCTCATCGTCGTGAGACGGTGAGGTCTTTTTGTTTTATAACGGTTTATTGATTTTTGCCTTTAAGTAAACGTTTACGTTACATATTTGTAATGTAGAGTTTGCAATTAGAATAGTTTTAGTACCTTTGCAATCGGAAATAAAAAATCAAAAAATCTATAAAATTTTAAAATGTCTTCATTAGCAATTGCAATCATTGTCGTATTCATCATCGGCTATCTCTTAATAGCCCTTGAGAGTGTGACAAAGGTGAACAAGGCTGCTGTTGCCCTGTTCATGTTCGTTGTAGTCTGGACTCTCTACATGATTGACCCAGGCTCGTTTGTACTCTTGGAGCACCCGGCTGAGTTTGGAAGCCTGGACGGCAACCACGACAAGCTCATCCAGTATGTCAACGAGATTATCACCAACCATCTCGGCGACACAGGTACGACCCTCTTCTTCCTTATGGGTGCAATGACAATCGTCGAAGTCGTTGACCAGAATGGTGGTTTCGACTGGGTCCGCAAGGTAATGCACACCAAGTCGAAGCGCGGACTTCTGTGGCGTATCGCACCAATGACATTCTTCCTTTCTGCAATCCTCGACAACATGACAACGAGTATCGTCATGATTATGATTCTCCGCAAGCTTGTCAAGGACCACAAGGACCGTATGGTATATGCTGCTCTTGTCATTATCGCAGCCAACGCCGGTGGTGCATTCTCGCCAATCGGTGATGTTACGACCATCATGCTTTGGAACAAGGGACTTATCACGGCTCTCGGTGTAATCTCTGAGATACTCATTCCTTCTATTGTTGCACTCGTTGTTCCTGCGCTCATCATGCAGTTCATGCTCAAGGGCGACCTCGACAATGGTGATGAAGACAAAGACAACGTTCCTCAGACAGCTGAGCAGGAGCTCGGCAACCGCCAACGCAAGGTTGTATTCTGGGTCGGTGTCGGTGGTCTTATCCTCGTTCCGGTATTCAAGAGCATCACACACCTGCCTCCATTCGTAGGCATTCTGCTCGTACTGAGTGTACTGTGGATTGTCACAGAGCTCTTCTATCGTCACCTGCATCGCTCTTCTGTAAAGAAGCGTGTCGTCAGCCTTATCCGCAACATCGATATGTCGACAATTCTTTTCTTCCTCGGCATACTGATGGCAGTAAGCTGCTTGCAGGAGATTGGAGCCCTCACAGCAATGGGTAAAGGTCTGAACGTAACCTTCAACGGCAACCACTTCATGGTAACGGGTATCATCGGTGTTCTGTCATCTATCATCGACAACGTTCCTCTCGTAGCTGGCTGCATGGGAATGTACCCAGTTCAGCCTACAGGCGACTTCGCTACCGACGGTATCTTCTGGCAGTTGCTTGCTTACTGTGCAGGTACTGGTGGCTCACTGCTCATCATTGGTTCCGCAGCCGGTGTTGTCGTAATGGGTCTCGAGAAGATAACATTCGGATGGTACATGAAGCACGCAAGCTGGATAGCATTCGTTGGCTACCTCGCTGGTATACTGAGCTACTACGTAATGCGTGAGTTCATCTTCACCAATCCGCTTTAACAGGCAAGACTAAACGACCAAATAAAATTCAAAGGGCGGACTCCTAATCGTGGGAGTTCGCCCTTTTTTGATACAAAACTTTCATTTTTCCTTTGCCGTTCCACTCATTTGCAGTACCTTTGCACCCAGAAAGCAAAATGCTTTCCAAGGGGTGCCCGACCATTTGGCCGGAGCTGAGAACATACCCATAACCTGATCCGGATAATGCCGGCGTAGGTAAACCTTTCCCCCTTATATTTTTTAAAAATTAAAACATTAAGGTAACAATGAAAAAAATTGTACTCTTGTCCGCGGCATTGGCATGCTTTGCCGGAGCAGAGGCACAGGAGACCGTCGACACGTTAAAGGCTCAGCAGCTTCAGGACGTTGTCGTCAAGGGTGTCCGTGCATCAGAGAATGCTCCTTTCGCCATTGCAAACATTAAGAAGGACGACCTGCGGAGGTTCTCAAAGACCGGTCTTGAGCTTCCTTACCTGCTTGCCCGCACACCGGGCGTGCTGGCATGGGGTGAGAACGGCCTCGGCACAGGAACAGCCTACATGCGTGTTCGTGGCGTAGCAGGCTCCCGCATCAACGTCACCCTTGACGGTGTAGCTCTCAACTCACCTGAGGACCAGACGGTTTTCTGGGCAAACATGAACTCATACGCATCTCTGCTTGGCTCACTTCAGATACAGCGCGGTATCGGAACGTCAACCAACGGTGACGGTGCCTTTGGCGGAACGCTCTCACTGGCAACCGCTGCACCGAGCTTTAAGCCTAGCCTGGAGCTCACCGGAAGCTACGGAACATACAATACCTATAATGCTGGCGCAAGTTTCTCTACCGGTCTGCTTGGCAACCACTGGGTCTTCAACGGCGCTTATCATGAGACATCAACCGACGGTTATGTCCATGGCACAGAAGGCAGAAGCGGATCATACCTTGGCGCTCTGACATACTATGGCGACAAGTTCACTGTAAGCTACAAGAACATCGGCAACTTCGAGAAGACCGGTCAGGCTTGGTACGGCGTCACAGCAGGTAACGACAACGTATCGCTCATGAGCTACGGCGTGAAGACATACAATGATATGTACAAGATGGGACTCGGCAAGTTCAATTCTCTCTATGAGGCAATGGACATCGACGACAACGGCAACGTTACAACTCATCGCTACCAGCTCCGCGACGGAAGTTTCTGGAAGAAGACAACCGATAACTTCTATCAGGACCACAACCTCCTGTCGGCTGCATGGCAGCCAAGCGAGCACTGGACTCACAACGCTACCATCCACTACACATACGGCTATGGTTACTACAGCGAGTTCCGTCCTAACAACAAGCTCTCTAAGTTCGGTCTGACATTCTGCGATGCCGACGGCAAGCAGGTCAAGCGTTCTGACTTTATCCGCAAGAAAGGACTCTCTCAGCACACTTACGGCCTTGTGTACAACGTCAACTACAAGGACGATGCTTGGGATGTTATCGGCGGTTTGAACCTCCAGCAGTTCCGAGGCAACCACTTCGGTTACCTCACATACATCAGCAACGAGGCTGTCGAGGCAAAGTTCCGTCCTAACAACATGAACTACAAGTACTACGACTCTGACGCCCACAAGGACGACTACAGTGCTTTCCTGAAGGCAACACATCATCTTAACGACTACTTTGACGCATTTGCTGATTTGCAATTCCGTTATGTACGTTACAAGACAGATGGTCCTAACGACAAGTTCCTTAAGAATGAGGACGGTACATACAGCAACCAGATACTGAAGATTTACGAGAACTACTTCTTCGTTAACCCGAAGGCTGGTATCAGCTATCACAACGGTGGTCACAAGGCCTACGCTTCTATCGCTTACGCAAACCGTGAGCCGGAGCGCAACAACTTTACCGACAACGGCAACTACCCTGCTCCAAACCCAGAGCGCCTTCTCGACATCGAGGCAGGCTATCAGTACAGTGGCAGCAACTGGCACGCAGGTGTCAATCTCTACTATATGGACTACAACGGTCAGTTCGTTCAGACCGGTATGCAGAGTGATATAGGTGAGAATCTTACAACGAACATCGACGACAGCTACCGTCTTGGTGCTGAAATCACTGCCGACTGGAGCCCGCTGTCTTGGTTCACAATCGCTGGTAACGCTGCTCTCTCGAAGAACAAGATTAAGGATTTCACCGAGTATGCTGAGGACTGGTATACTGAAAGCGGCTATCGTAAAATCAATTACGACAACTCTACACTCGCATTCTCGCCGTCTGCAATCCTCAATGGTTTCCTCGATTTCCACTATAAAGGATTCCAGGGACTGTGGCACACCAACTATGTGAGCCGTCAGCACCTCGACAACACCAACAGCAACGACCGTGCTCTGCCTTGGTTCACACAGACAAACATCGCACTGAACTACACCCTCAACGTTGCACGCAAGTTCATCGGCCTGAAGGATGTTGTTTTCGGTCTTAACCTCAACAACATCTTCGACCGTCACTATGCTAACTCAGGTTGGGTTTACTCAGCTTACAACAAGGAGAACTTGAAAGACAGCGACCCACGCTATTATCAGATTGGCTTCATTCCGGCTGCTGGCTTTACAATGATGGGCAACATCACGCTCCGTTTCTAATGACGACAGAACTGACAATTTCATACTCTACTCTGCTCAGCACCCTCCCTATGGGAGGGAACTGGGCAGATTTTTTATTGCTGTCATGGACGGATATAACTGCAAAGGTACAACCGTTTCTGGCTGAACACTGGCTCGACATTCTCGGAACCATCACCGGACTCATATACATCTACCAGGAATACAAGGCTAGTATATGGCTATGGCTGACGGGGATCATCATGCCGATAATCTATATCTTCGTCTATCTCGATGCCGGATTGTACGCCGACTTCGGCATGCAGGTATACTATACCTTCGCAGCGATATACGGTTTCGTAGCATGGAAGTTCTTCAAGAAGGACGACTCCGAAAGCGACAGTGCCGAGATAACACACTTGCCGAAGAAGTACATCCTGCCTTCGATAGTGGCGTTTGCCGTCTTGTGGTACGGCATTTATCTTATACTGATACACTTCACCAACTCAAACGTACCGGTGCTCGACTCATGTGCCAATGCGCTGAGCGTCATCGGACTGTGGGCTTTGGCAAAGAAGTACATAGAGCAGTGGTGGATTTGGGTCGTCGTCGATGCCGGTCTCTCTGCTCTTTATGTCTATAAGGAGATACCATTCACCGCCGGACTGTATGCACTTTACGTCATAATAGCCATCGCCGGATACTTCAAGTGGAAGCGAATGATGGTGACTGACGAATAAATAAAATCATCATGGAATACGGATTAATAGACGGCAGCAGCAGGTTCGATGCAGCAATACTTGCAGCCGGGGACTTTCCGAAGAATGAAATCGCCGTTGACATACTCAGGTGCACTACCCCACTCCTCGTCTGCGACAGCGCTCTGACAGGCATAATCGATTTCAACAAGTTGCTCCAACAGCGTAGTGAGCCGGAGATAGCGCCTGCTGCAATAGTCGGCGACGGCGACAGTCTGCCTGTTTCGCTTAAGCGGAAATACGCTGACAAATGGCATCAGGTCGACGAGCAGGACTACA
The DNA here is from genome assembly GCA_900314455.1 of uncultured Prevotella sp. GTDB lineage: Bacteria > Bacteroidota > Bacteroidia > Bacteroidales > Bacteroidaceae > Prevotella. The sequence continues at coordinate 14,336 of OMVI01000110.1, forward strand.
ACGACCTCACCAAGACGACACGATTCGCCATCAGCAACTATAAAGGGGCGAAGTCAATAGCGTACCTTGGTACGACCGGAAAACGTGAGGACCACACCATTGGCAACCTCTCGCTCATGATATTCTACTTCCGTGAGTTCGGGTTGCTGCCGACTTTCATCACCGACTATGGCTGGTTCTCTGTCGCAAAAGACAAGAACACATTCAAGTCTTTCACTGGTCAGCAGGTCAGCATATTCAATTTCGACTGCAAGACTTTGGAAAGTGAAGCATTGAAGTGGAACAGCTATGCGTACAAAGAACTGTGGCAGGGTACTCTAAACGAAGCTGCCGGCTCGTCGTTCACAATAGACGGCGACGGAATATACGTCGTTTTCCGAACATTCGACAAGAAAGAAAAGCCAAAAGACTGATGTATCATAACCGTTTTCGGTATCTATTAGAAAGCGGTATATGCACAAGTGCAAGACGGAAGATGCCCAACCTGAATGCGAAAGATAAACTAATGCATTCCGATTGGGCATCTTTTGAAATGAAAAATAAATTATTTTTGGTTGATTTTTAATTTATTTTTCTTCTATTTTTAATTTATTTTTCCAGCAAAAATAATTTATTTTTAAACCTCAAAGTTATCGTTTGACATTCAGAAAGTTACGCGATGATAATTTAAGAGCCATCGACCCCCCTTCCAGCTATATAACAATAGCAGCCTAAATGACTATTTCTTCAGCTTAAAAGAATTCTCAATAGCCGACAATTCAGCACTGAAAGCCTCGTCAGCCTTAAGTCGCTGCTCTATCTGTGTGCAGCTATGGATTACCGTACTGTGGTCGCGACCGCCGATAAGCTTGCCGATTCGGCTTGCAGGCATCTTAGTGTACTTCTGCGCAAAGTACATGCAGACCTGACGGGCAACGACGAATTCGCGCTTGCGGCTGCGGCTTCCGATGTTCTGAACGGTCACGTTGAAGTGCTCGCCGACCTTCTCCTTAATGTCATCGATGGTCAATGGCTCATCGTCAACCTTCACTGCACGGCGGATAACACGCTCTGCAAGACGCATGTCGATATTGCAGTTGTAGACAACACTGTATGCGAGCAGAGAGTTTACGACGCCTTCCAAATCACGGACGCTGCCGTTGGCAGTCTCAGCAATGAACTGAATGACATCCTCAGGAATAGAGAGACCGTCACGCTTTATCTTGCTATGAAGGATATCAATACAGAGCTGAAGGTTAGGACGCTCAAGCTCAGCAATCAATCCGCATGAGAAACGGGTCAGCAAGCGGTCGCTCATGCCTTCCAAATCAGCTGGTGGACGGTCGGAAGCGAGAATTATGCGCTTGCCGTTCTTGAACAGGTGATTGAATATATGGAAGAATGTATCAAGCGTTTTCACCTTGTCGCCGTTGAGCCATTCCTGTATATCGTCGACTATCAGCACATCTATTGACTGATAGAAGTTCATGAAGTCGTTGAACGTACCAAAGCGTCGGCTGTTGGTGAACTGCACCTCAAAGAGCAATGCAGACACGTAGAGGACGCGCTTACGTGGATAACGCTTCTTGATAGCCATTCCGATGGCATTGATAAGGTGGGTCTTGCCACAGCCGGAGGGGCCGAATATGAATGTAGGATTAAACTGCGTGGTGTTTGGATGCTCAGCAATGTAGAGTCCAATGCTGCGTGGCAGCTTGTTGCTCGTGCCTTCAATGAAGTTGCTGAAGGTCTTATGGACATCAAGCTGAGGGTCCAAGTCGTCGTTAACGGAATCCAACTTGGTCGGACTTTGGTTAGCCCGTGATGTCGGACGACGGCTGTCGCACGCGTGAACATCATCCGATGGGTCTGCCTCAATGACCTGAGAGATATTGTTTGTCTTATCTGTCAGGACATAGTACTCGAGCTTCACTCCGCTGCCGAACACATTGTTAAGTGACTTACTGATAAGATCAATGAAGTTTTCCTCCAGATACTCATACACGAAAGGTGATGGCACCTGAACCAGAACCGTCTTGCTGTCGCTCTTGAACGACTTGAAGACGATTGGCTTGAACCAAGTATTGAATTGTTGTGGGGTCACATTTTCCTCCATCAAGTGGAGGGCTTGTTGCCACAAGTCGGTAGGTTTTGCTTTCATTGATATAATTTTGCAGCGAAGTTTAACTCTATGAAATCATGCGTCGTATCAGCAACGGAAAGCGTTGCACTAACGCATTTGCAAAGATAGGAATAATTTTTCGATTTCCATTACTACCAATTAACTGTCCATTTAGTCAACTTTCGCTAATCATCAGTATTTTAAGCACTTAACCAATTGTTGCCTTCAGAGGCTTGATTGTAGTGATTTGTTTGTTTACAAGGTCGTGATTTACAGTACCTTAACGGATTGTTTAAAGAAAAATCGCAACAATAGTGAAACATAATCTTAAAATCCGAAAAGTGTCTGACATACACAACAGTTACGCTATAGTCTTAAAGCGTGGAACTTGAACAAAAGTATTTAGACTTTTTTTAAATAGCCAATTATTTGTCCTTTCGTCCGAACAACGAGAAGTGGACATACCTCTTAGGATGCGCTTTCAGGTTGGTGACGAGAGAGTCGGCATCGCTGAGCGTGCGGTTGAGGTTGTTGTAGAGTCCAGGGTCGTTCATCAGAAGTCCAAGTGAGCCCTGATTGCTGTTGAGTTTGGCTGTCAAGTCCTGCATGTTTGCAAGCGTCCTATCAACTTTAGCCATTGTCTCGCTGACGTTAAGGTCGTTAACCTTGCCGTTGACGTTGGTTATCAAGCCGTTGGTGTTGCTTATCAGACCATTTACACCTCCCATTGAGCCACGCGCGTCGGTAACTAGTCCGTTGGCATTGTCGAGCAGTCCGGGAACCTTATTGTTCAACTGGGCAAGCAGGGTGTTGAGCTCGCGGGTCGAGGTGGTCAAATCTGACGAAATCTTATCGACATTATGCAGCGTGCCTGCTATAGCCGGGTCAGCCAATATGGTGTTAAGGCTGTTCATGATGGAGTCAATCTTAGGTATCATAGCCTTGATGGTAGGCATGGCATCCTTGATTTCACCAAGGGCTCCGCCGTTAAGCATACCGTTGATTGTACCTCCCGGCTCTACGATACCATTCTTGCGGTCGCCGAGCTGCAAGTCGACCTTTACATTACCCATGAGGTCAGAGCTGATAACGGCAGTCGTTCCCTTCGGCAGCTGGAAGCCTTTGTCGATGTTGGCGTCAACAACTATGTTGCCAGGATTGTCGTAGTCGTAATCGATATCCTTGACTAAGCCAATCTTATAGCCGTTGGCATAAATCGGACTTGATGCCGACAGACCGCTGACATCATTGAAACGTATCTTGTAGATGTTCTCAGCAGCGAACAAATCGAGTCCTTTCAGAAACTGCATTCCGAAGAAAAGGATGACGATTCCTACTATTGCCACAAGGGCTATCTTGACTTCTGGGGTAAATACCTTCTTCATTTATATTCTACTTTTTTGTTTTATTCTTATTCTGTTTGTACTCCGCAATCGACCGGGAGAGGTTTGTAGGCTTGCCGTCTTTGTAAGCTACGATGTAGGCATTTGGGAAATCGGCAAGCAATGTCTTGCGCAACGAAAGGATACTGTTGTAGTCGTTGCTCGAGCCTATTGTGTATTTCACCAGCTTACTGCCACTGTCGATATTGGCAACAGCGTCCTTATGTCCCTTGAAAAGTGCATCACCCGATTCCAGTCTGCGTGAAACGGCAAATATCTGGACCTTGAACACGGGTTCTTTGGTATTCAATGGCCTTGCCGAAGGCTTGGCAGGAGCCGGGGTAACCTTCTTTGCTGTATTTGTATTGGTCTTTGTTGTCGTTGCACGGGGCGTCGCTGCGGGCTTTGGAGTTGGGCGAGGGGTTGTCACGACCTTTGTGGTGTCAGTAGTGGCAGGTGTCTTTTTCGACAGGCTTGGTGTGCAGACCGGCTTTGGCTTTGGTGCAGCTGTCGTAGTTCCGCCTGTCGTCCGCCTTCCCGTAGATGAGACTACGGTTGCGACCTTACCGTGATACTTGTTCTTGTAATCAACAAAGGCGAGGTAAATGCCTTTCGCCAACTTGCCGACACCTTCATCGGTATTAAGGAATTCCTCTTCGTCAGGTGTAGTGATAAAGCCCAACTCAATCAGACAACTAGGCATAGAGGTCTCGCGAAGTACCAGGAAGCCAGCCTGATGGACGCCCATATTCTCACGGTCGGCTGTCGAGCAGACGCTCTTCTCTATCAATTTGGCAAGTGCGACACTCTTTTCCATGTTGGCACTCTGCATGAACTCGAACATGATATAGCTTTCGCTGGACTTAGGGTCAAAGCCCTGGTAAGTCTGCTGATAGCCGTTCTCCATGGAAATGACGGAGTTCTCACGCATAGCGACATCGAGATTGTCCTTGGCACGGTGCATTCCGAGGGTGTAGACTTCAAATCCACGGGCTATTCTGCCATTCGGCAGGGCGTTGGTATGCACCGAGACGAACAGGTCGGCATTGTTGCGGTTGGCTATATTGGCACGTTCCTTCAACGGAACGAATACATCTGTTGTGCGGGTATAGATGACTTTGACGTCTTTGCAATTGTCCTGTACATACTTGCCGAAAGCCAATGCGACGGCGAGGTTAATGTCCTTCTCCTGCGATACGGCTCCTTTGGCTCCGCTGTCATGCCCGCCGTGACCGGCATCAATGACCAGCGTAAAGCCGTTGGCAGCATAAGAAATGGTTGCTGCCATAATGAACAATATCGTTAAAAGAAAAGACTTAGTATGCATACATTATATTATAAGCGATTGCAAAGTTACTGATTATATACGAAAAACCGAGAGTTCAGCATTCGGTTTTTTCATTTATTAAGTGTATTTCAACTCCTGCACCATCGGCATCGGCACCCATCGGCGGGTTTTCCTTTATTATCCGAATGTCAATAGACGTTATATCTGGATAGACTTCAAAAAGTTTGCCAGTGACTTTTCCGGCAAGCCGTTCCAGCATACCAACCGGTTCGCGAACTACACCGGCAACTATATCATAGACTTCGGCATAGTTCAAGCTTTCGTCGAGGTTGTCTGACGACATGGCACGTTGAAAGGGGTATCCGATTCGAAGGTCTATTGATATGTCGTTGCCGACTATAGTTTCCTGGGACATTACGCCTACTGGCGCATGAAAGCGAAGACCCTTAAGGAGAATGAAACAAGCAGACTTACTGTTCATGCTCCGGCTGTTTTGATGCGGCAGCTGCGGTAGTGTCGTCGTCGACATACTTCTTCAGAGCACGTTCCACACCATTCTTCCAAGTATTGATATTCTCGCTCTTCAACTGCAAGGAGCTGACGAGCTTTATGACATGGTCGATAGGCATACGGTAGCGGAGGACTCCGGAAATAAGCTTGGCATAGTTCCAATACTCAGGGTTGAACTTCTCGCTGAGTCCCTCGACGGTGGTCTTGTAGCCGCGTTTGTTCTCGAACTGGAAGTCGTAGCGATGCGTGCCGTCGGGATTTGTCTGCTTGATTATCTTTCCGTGGGTGACGCTCTTTGGAAGCATGATGCCTTCGTCGTCGTCCTGCAAACCAGTGAATATCTCGTATGGATGACCATTGAGCAAACCGACGAAAGCGACCCACTTCTCTTTGTTGTTCTGGAAGCGGACGACATCGCACTCAAGTTCCTGCGGACGGTCCTCGACAATTTCCGTTTTATCGCTTGTCGACGGAGAAATATAACGTGAAGACTCAAGTAAGCGGTATATATCGTCTTCCGTCAGGGCCTCCTTCTTCTCGTTATAAAGTTTGAAAACAGCCTTGGCAATGCGGTGCTGCATCTCCTCCGGGTCTTTTTCTACAAGATTTCCGTTGCTGTCTTTGCGTGCGAACTTGTTCAACCAAGTACTGACAGCGGCTTCGTCGCCATTGAAATAGCCAAGGGTAGCCTTATAGGCTTCGTCGAAAGTGTATGTCTTGTTTTCTTGCATCTGCTCAAATTTGATTAAAATTATGTTGCGAAATTACAAAATGTTCGCCTAATGAAGAAACTTTTTAGTAACTTTGTGGCATTAAAAATTCTAAAAATGAAAAGCTTAACAAACAGAAGGAGTATCCGGAAGTATTCGAACAAGGAAGTTAGTGATGAACTTTTGAACAGTTTGTTGAAAGAAGCGGAGAGGACTCCGACAATGGGCAACTTGCAGTTATACTCTGTTGTTGTCACACGAAGTGATGAAATGAAGAAGAAACTAGCACCGGCACACTTCAATCAGCCGATGATAGAGGGCGCTCCGGTTGTTCTTACGTTCTGCGCTGATTTCAGAAGGACAAGCATTTGGGCAGAGAACCGCAAGGCAGAGCCGGGATATGACAACTTCCTAAGCTTTATGAATGCTGCTACAGACGCATTGCTATACTGCCAGACATTCACAATTCTAGCTGAAGATGCTGGGCTCGGAACATGTTTCCTGGGAACAACTGTTTATCAGCCGTCGGAGATTATCGATATATTGAAGTTGCCGAAGCTCGTGATGCCTATAGCTACGATTACCGTCGGATGGCCTGACGAAAAACCACAGCAGTCTGACCGTCTTCCACTGGAGAGCATTGTTCACAGCGAGACTTATCATGATTATACACCGAAGGACATCGACAAGTATTATACACCGAAGGAGCGATTGCCAGAGAACCAGCATTTCGTTGAGATAAACCACAAGGAAACGCTGGCTCAAATTTTCACCGACATTCGCTATACGAAGAAGGACAACGAGGCAATGTCCAAAGGTCTTATTGAAGCTTTACGCAAACAAGGTTTCCTGAAATAAGGCGCTTAGTCGAAAGTCCACTTCGCAGCCACTGTAGGTATGGCATAGAAGCGGTTGTTCTCACCACGTTCATTGTACACAAAGTTGTTGCTTACCTCCACTTCGGAGCCAAGTGACAACTTTATTTTATTCCATCCCTTGATGGTATTGAGGTTGAACCAGAACTGCGGCTCTGACTGTACGATGATGTTGCCGTTGACTTTCTTGTCGTACCATGTATCACAATAGCCGCTGAAAGTACAGAGGCCATGTGCGAAAGTCGTGCTCCACACTTCGGTGAGCTGGCAACTGTTGAAGGGACGGAAGTCGCGATGATGATTGGCAAAATTGTATTTCCAAAGCAACTGTACGCTGAATGTCTTTGAGAAGTCTGACGAATGCCAGTTCCAAGCGCCTCCTGCCAACACTGCATGCTGGTAGCGGTTGCCGTAATAGTCTGATGGTGTCTCTCCTGTTTCGGCGCCACCGTTATACTCGATATGCGCAGCCCACTGCTTGTTCTTTGTCACATTGAACTCGCGCGCAATCTCCCAATATGCTCCTTTTACTCCATCGTTCTTATAGTCTATATCGATAAAGAGGAACGTTGAGCCCAAATCGTCCGGCTTGAACATTTCGACAGTTGTCGTAACGCTCTGCCGGGGTGTCAAGTCTTTGTAAAGGCTGTGACCTAAATCATAATGAAATTGAATGTTTTGTGCCGTAGCACCACTAAAAGCTGCTACCAAAACGATGACGAGGGAAAATAATTTCTTCATTTTCAGTAATTATTTATAGCTTAAAGAAAGTCTTAGATAGTCTGTCTTTATGCTCTTACACTTCGGGCTTTTGTAAACTGTTTGCAAAGGTACAAAATAAAAATGTAAAAACTTTGATAATAAAAACAAAATCATTATCTTTGCAACAACCAAACAAACAATTCCTTTTAATATGTACGATGACGATAACCTGGTCTGAGGTTGTGGATGCCTAACGTGCAGTTTATGATTTCTCGATTTAACTTAGTATTATTGCAAACATGATTGAAAATAAAAAAAAAAAATGTAGCTGGTGTGGTAATGACCCACTTTTGATAAAATACCATGATGAAGAATGGGGAAACATTAACCACGACGATAAAACTCATTATGCTAATCTCATAATGGAGGCTATGCAATGTGGTTTAAGTTGGAGGACTGTTCTAACAAAGCGAAGTATCATAAGAAAATGCTTCGCTAACTTCAATTACGACGAAGTGGCAAAGTTCAATGAAGATAACGTTAATGTTATACTTGAAACAGAAGGGATGATAAAATCTAAGAACAAGATAAAAGCCATTATAGATAACACCAAAGTCTTTAATCAAATCAGAAAGGATTTTGGTTCTTTCGACAATTATATATGGTCATTTACGAAAGGAAAGGTTCTATTATTCGAGGACAACACCATAACACAATGCAAGACATCAGAAGAAATCAGTAAAGACCTCAAGAAAAGAGGCTGCAAATACATAGGACCTGTTGTTATCTTTTCACACATGCAAGCAATGGGGCTTGTTCAAGCTCACGACCATCAATGCCATAAATACAAAGAATTTATACAATCATCCCTCAAAGTCAATCTCACAATAATCCCCAAATCAAGCTAAGACGACTTTTATCCAATATTAATTCTCTACACTCCTATCATCTTCTCCCATTTCCTCATCACTCTCTAGTCTATCCCATCTATCAAGTCTATCCCCGTCTATAACCGCCATCAGCTCTTTTCATCACATATCATCATCGCCATCAGCTA
>OMVI01000002.1 GCA_900314455.1 uncultured Prevotella sp.
ATGCTTACTTTCTTCAGAGTCTGCGCACTGGCTGTCGTCGTCACGAGAGCAGCGGCTAGTAAAAGTAAATAACTCTTCATAACTTAAAATTTTAAATTAGACAATAACACCTATTAAGTGTAATGATTATAAAAAATGTTTGTATCCTATAAGCTGATGCCGTGGACGAAAAGCCCACGACACTTTACTTTCTTAATTTGTAGTTAACAACATACCATTCCTCTGGGTCGGTTGTTGAATTGAACCGTACCTGAGAAAGGTTGAAGTTGGATATCGGCGCTGTCAGATTGAAGCTTCCTGCAAGAGTCTCGAACAAAGTCTGCACTGAAGGAACAACTTTCAGAAGCTGAGTTCCACCTGAATTAGTCTCACCCGTGAATCTGAGAGTCAATGCATCATTGCCATCAACTGTGAAAGAAGCACCGTAGGTACGGCTTGCATGTGCATTACGGTTCTGTGTCCAGTTGATAATGAACTCATAACCGTCATCACCCTTCTGAATAGTTACATTCTGGAAAGTGAACTTGCGAGCGCGGAAGTCAGATATAACCTTATCGAGTGCAGCCTTTACAGTTGCTCCCATCTCCGACTTCTGATTAATCTGGAAACGACGACCGGCATTAAGCTTCTCGTCAATGAAGCGAGCCTTGTAGTAACCTGCTATTGAGTTTGCAGTATCGTTAACTCCAATAAACTTGTCGGCAATCGAGTCGAACTTGAACTCCTGCTCTGTTGCATTGTCAGGCAAAGTGAATGCATCACGGAAACGAATATAGTAATCTACACCACGTTTCGTGATAAGGAACGGGTTGAAGTTACCACGTGTCACAGAGTCCTCGTTGATACCATAGATGTTTGGCAGACCGTCGCCGGCACCATCGAAGTGATAAACGCTATCCTTAAGTGTCAACAGGCAACCATTAGGGAATGTCGAAGAGAACTTGCTTGCAGTAAAGTTGTTTACATCATCAAGGTAAGACTCGTAGTCAACACCTTGCTCCATCGGAGTGAAGAGGTTATACGTTCCACGCTTCTTGCCTTTCAGCATCATGTAAGAGGCATCCTCCGGAGCGTCAACGATGATGAACTCATAGTCGCCTCCGATACCGGTACCTGTTCCGTGGTCACGGCTAATGCTTGACAAGTCGACATCAGGCTCAGCAAAAGTGTGAATCACATCGTTATGAGTATCGAACGTAAGTACAGGACCATCGTCGGTAATAACATCCCAGTTTGATGTATCCTCAACATAACGTCCGTTAGAAAGCGAGTTCTTCATAGCCACACGTACACTATGGTCGGCATTGAAGTCGCAGATAACGAGATAACCGCTTCCGAACGGTGCCGCGTTGTCCGTCGTTGGATAGAGCTGCATAGCCCATCCGTTCGGCTGCGCCTCAAGACGTGACGAATAAAGGTCACTAGCCGCATTGAGTCGCTCGGCTGCACTCTGGTCGAATATGTCGTCCTCCTCACCGGCGCAACCGGCAAAAGTGAGAGCTGCGCCCAAGAGCAGAGAAACTGATAATATCTTATTCATAATGCTATAATCGTTTTATTTTGTTCTTAAACTGTCATACTGAGTAACCTGCTGGCGAAGGTCGTCAATAAGCTGATTGCCATCATCCTGAACGGAGACAAGCTTATTCTGAAGCTGACCATCGACAACGAGGAAGCTTCCGTCCGGATTAGTCACGTATGTACGTGTCTGTACAGCATGACGAAGAGCGTCAAGACTTATATTGTAATGCTCTTTGAGATAGTTGCGGACAAGCTCAATCTTCTGAAGGATAACAGCACTTCCGTCAATACCGGAATCTTTCGTGAAATGCAGTGTCCAATTTGCATTAGGTACAGGCAGGTCGTCAGCGTCACGAGTACAAATGCGGCGATAAATCTTATAGTCACCATTGGTATTCTCATTCAGATAACCTATAACATCACCTGCGTTCTCACCATGAATGCGAAGATTATAATAAATAGAATCCTGCTTGCTCTGATAAGTATAAGTGGTATCATTCTTACCTGTCTCAGGATTATGAGTGACACTAACTCTTGGACGAGCACCGTTGAAGGCATTTACCATGTCATTGTACTTTGGCTTGTGTGTTTCACTATTCAAAGGACAGTCAACAATCTCCCAGTCGTATTTAGCAGTGTTGAGCCACTTTTCGTATGACAGAGAATCCATCGTGATGTAGCAAGCCATAGTCTCAGCCCAGTCCTCAGCAACAGCACTTGAAGCATAAGGAGAGATGAAGCCACGACCGGCAGCAACAGAGTCAGGAGTATCCTGCCAACCAGCAGCATCATAGTGGCTGTTCGAAATAGTGTTGAACGTTGTAGGACGCAGATAAGTCTGGTCAAGGATATGCGCAAACTCGTGGTGCATAGTCTTGAAGAAGTACTCGTTCATCATTGCGATGTTATTCACATTGAGGTTGTTGCCGTTATAGAGGTTAATCTTAACACCCGAACTTGCGTCACCAAGAGTCTCAGTTCCCTGAGAGGCATTCAGGTTACGTGAACCTGTCACCTGGATGATACGCGGAGCATACTCCTTAAGGAACTCCTCACTTGCAACATTCTTATAAACATCAAACCAAAGGTACTTGGTAAGTACCGCCAGGTCAACTGCCTTGTCGTATGATACCGGAGTAAGGTTCTTTGTCATGTCTGAGCCGACATCGTTCCACTTGTAGATGAAACGTAGGTTGTACGGCTCAAGGAACTCCTTCTTGCAGAAAGAGTCGAGAGGGAACGTATAAAGCGAACGGTCGAGGTAGTCCTGCGACGGGTCGGTATTGAATATTGTGGCATCCATATCGTCATCGTCACAAGAGACGAAGCCTGCGCTGACAACGACAGCAACACCAAGCAATAATGTCTTTAAAGTTAATTTCATATCTTGTTTCCTCCTATTCGATTATTTGTTACTCTTAACGACGTAATCACTAACATTCTGAGAGGCGTCAACTGTAGCCGGAGAAGTTGTGGTACGTGAAGACTCCATACCAGCTGACAAGGACTCCCATGGAATTTCAATGTTCAGACGAGAGTCACGGGCTTTAAGTGTAAACTCCTCCGAATCAACACCAACAGAGTGTGTTACTGTAAGACCCCAACGCTTGATATCGAAGAAGCGCATACCCTCGAACGCATTTTCCATACGGCGGAACTCATTCAGACAGTTCATATAAGGAACAGCAGCCTGAGGAATATCAAGACCTTCAGCCTTAGCGAAGTCCCAATTAGCGTAACAGTTGTCGTTTTCAGGATTATTATAATAAGACGTGAAGACATCATCAGTCATCTGGCGTGCATAACCAGTAGCTATATAAGAAGTCCGGTCAGATGCTGTGTATGTGCTAAGACCAAGATTCCAATAAGCCTCAAGGTCATCAGCAGCCTCACGATAACGGCCAAGCATAATCTTAGCCTCGGCACGCTCAAGGAGTAGCTCATTACCGGTGAATGCACGATAAACGACGTGAGGATAACCGATACCGGCAATACGGTCATCGTACTCGAACGTCTCACCAATCTTACAGTTGTAGAAACCGTAATCGTGGCTTGAGCTAGAAAAGAGCTGACCACTGACGACTAACTGTGTCGGACAGATGTAACCTCTCCACAATGGGTTGTTAGTATGAATCATCAGAGCTCCACGAGCACCTTCACCAGCTATAGAATAACGATAACCGAAGATACGGCGTGAAAGTACCGTGTTAGTGGTAATGAGCATAAGGTTGTTGCCTAACGATGGATTCTGCCACTGTGTAGCATAGTCGTCAGATGTAGAGCAATCGCCAAAGATGCCATAGTTCATCGTCTTCGACTTTATGGAAGTAGAGTCAGTACCGAGGACTGCGTCAGCATGCTCGATAACTTTCTCCCACTGGTGAGAGAAAAGATAGAAACGAGCTGCGAAAGCATGAGCTGCATCTACATTGAAATGATACTTCGGAGCTGTGTTGAAGTTGAGGTCAGAAATGTCAGCAAGACCAGCCTCAAGGTCAGCCTGTATCTTCTTATATGTATCAGCAACATTACTGCGGTCGTACTGCTTGTTGACGACATGTTCAACCTCAGTTACGTATGGTACACCAACATCATTCTTACTTTTTGTGGAGTCGACGAAAGCCGGAGAGAAGAAGTTGACGAGCATGAAGTGGTCGTAGGCACGGATAAGTTCAGCCTCACCACGAGCAGCCTTCAGCTTTTCCGTCATACCGCTCTTGGCAGAAATCTCTTTGATAGCGTCAAGTGCAGCGTTAGTCTGTGCTACTGAAGAATAGTAGCTGCCCCAAAGAAAACCTGGGGAGTCGTAATCGCTATATGTAGCCTGTGTTGACGGTTCAAAGCGGAACAACTGGTTGTCCCACAGAGAAAACTGTGAATAGTTATAGTGAGACAGAACCTGAGTTGTATTCGGGTTCGACGGCATGTGCGGCGTCTGGTTGTCGATAATATTATCGCTGTTAATCTCGCCCATCCACGACGGGTTGCAATCGGGATATGAAGAGCGAAGCAACTGAACGACCTTATCCTCATTGTCAATCTGAGTACGCTCGTCCGGCTGGTGGTCGAGGAAGCTGTCGCTGCATGATGTGAGCGCCAAAGCTGCCGTGCTCAGTGTTATTGCTATATATTTAATTGATTTCATTTTTCTTATTGTCGATTATGAATTATCGATATTCAATTATTACAATCCGAGACGGATGGTGAGTGTGAACTGCTTAGCAAGCGGTGAAGATACACCACCGGCGTTGACATACTCAGGGTCCTGACCGTTGAGCTTGTCATCAGCATAGATGAGGAAGAGGTTCGTACCATCGAGCTTGACAGAAGCAGTGCTCAGGCCGATGTGCTTGAGGAGCTTCGGTGAGAAGTCGTAGGTAAGAGAAATATCCTTCATACGGATGAAACCACCATCTGCAACACGCGCCGTAGAATAGTTGTATGCATTGTAAGCATAGCTCAGGGTACGGTCGTTGTAGTACTGACGGACAGAAGCGATAGCCGGAATGTTGGTACGGTTCTCATCGCCCGGCATTACCCAACGGTTCTTGAACTCCTTCGGCATAGCGTCCATATCTGAGTAAGATGCAGCGAAGACAGGGTCAAGACGGAGCTTGTTACCAAAACTGTAGGTGATGAAGATGTTCAGACGCCAGTTCTTCCAACGGAGGGTATTGTTGAGACCACCGGTCATTGTCGGCTCTGTAGGACCTTCATAGTGGAGGAAGCCGAGCTTCTGATACTCCTGGAAATTGATATCGGTTGTTGTAACCTCACCCTTCTCGTTGATAATCTGCGGAATACCTTCATCGTTCAGACCTAAGAAAGGAATAGAGAACAATGAGCGGTGTGGGTAACCCTCACGAATGTTGGAACCAGAGTCGTAGACGAGGTTGATGACATTGGCGAGTGAAAGCACGTCGGTGATTTCCGTCTTAGAGTAAGCGAAGGTGAAGTCGGTGTTCCAGTCGAAGTTCTTTGTCTGGAAGTTACGAGTAGAGAGTGTAGCCTCAATACCGTGAGAGTCCATAGATGCCGAGTTGGCGAACTTACGGATAGAACCACCTGCACCTGTCGTGTTGACATAACCCATCAGGTCATAGTTCTTACGCCAGTACCAGTCGGTGACGAGGTTGATGCGGTTGTCGAGGAAACCGAGGTCAACACCGAGGTTGAACTCACGCTTCTTCTCGTATGTCAGCTGCGAGTTACCAAGCTGTGAAAGGTAGATAGCCGTCTCCTGCTGGTTGCCCTGCGGACGCCAAACGTTGGTAGCACGGAAGATGTTCGATGCGTTGGATGCGTTGGTCTGGTCACCATCGACAGAGTAGCTCAGACGAAGCTTAGCATAAGAGAACCAATAGTTGTGGTCCTTAGCCCACTTCTGGAACCAAGGCTCTTCACTTGTTGTCCAGCTTCCTGATACGTTCCATGACGGAAGCCAGCGGCTCTGTGATGAATGACCCATGTTGTTGTTACCATCATAACGGAATGTACCGCTGATAGCATAACGTCCTTTATATGAGTAGTTGGCGTTAGCGTAGTAAGCTACACGGCGAACCCATGACTTAGCAAACTGGTTGAGGACAGTTCCCTGCTCCTTAGCCTGCTTGTAGAACTCTGGTGTGATGGTCTGAAGGCGGCTGTTCTCATAGTCGACACCGTAAACGTCGTTCTCACGAGCATCATAGTCGATGCGGTTTGACTCCATACCAACGACAGCATTGAAGATATGTGTGTCGTTCCAAACGTGGTTGTATGTGATGTTGCCACGGAAGTCGAGCTGCTTCAGTGAGTTTTCGTTCATGATATTGATACCGCCAGTCGGCATAACGGAGATAGGCAGCGAGTTAGGCTGGTCAGGATCTTGATAGAGGAACGTATTGTTGTACATGACGCTCGGGTTATCGACACCTGCGCGGTAAGCCTCAGCCTGGTTAGAATGGTTCATGATGATATGCTCACGTGTAGCGTTGTAGGTACGATAGTTACCGAGAAGGTCTATCTCAAGTCCCTGCAGCGGTTTCCAGTTCAACTGACCTGTGAACTTAATTTCATCAGTCTTAATCTTTATAATGTTGTTGTCCAACTCGTCGAAGATGTTGAACGGAGCATAGTAACGTGTGTATGAACCTGTCGGGTCAAGAGTACGCGACGTGTTCATAGAGTAGCTGAACGGGTTGATATCGAAGTTACGGCTAACGGCACCACTAACGACATCTACGTTCTGGCTCAGAGTACCTGGAGCGTCCTGTGCACGGTGGTTGGCGTTGGCACGGAGGGTAACCTCCAAGTTCTTCGACAGTTTGTATCCAGCAGTGACGTTAGCTGTGTAACGTTCTACCTTAGAGTCCTTGTACCATCCCGGGTCGTTCAACGCTGACATAGAAGCGTAGAGGTTTGCCTTATCAGTACCGGTAGAGATACTGACGGAGTGGTTC
The DNA here is from genome assembly GCA_900314455.1 of uncultured Prevotella sp. Classification (GTDB taxonomy): domain Bacteria; phylum Bacteroidota; class Bacteroidia; order Bacteroidales; family Bacteroidaceae; genus Prevotella. Next base: position 6,963 of record OMVI01000002.1, read on the forward strand.
ATCATTATGTTATTGTTGAACAGGAGGTCGAACCAGTTGGTGTTGCGGAACTCAGCCTGCTGGAGATATGCGTTCATCGCCGACTGGGTGTAAGGGAGACCAAACTGTCCGTTTGAGGTGTTGTACTGGTCGATGAGATTGTACATACGACCGTAAAGACCTGACGTAGAGCTGTTGACAAGTGAAGCGAGCTCAAGCCATCCCTTAGCCTGCATCTCCTTGTAGATACCCATCTGCTCCTGCGAGTTGGAAATGTTGTACTCGCTGTAGTTAGGCTTAAAACGATATGTGAACTCTCCGGTGTAGTTGATAGAACTGTGTCCGGCACGTCCTTTCTTTGTTGTGATGACGACGACACCAGCCATTGCGCGCGCACCATATATAGATGTGGCGGAACCATCCTTCAGGACCTGGAAGCTTTCGATATCGTCGGCGTTCAGACCTGCAATGGCATTAGAGATAAGGGTTGTGGCATCACCTGAAGAAAGTTCATCAGAACTGATGTTTACAGCGTCCTCCTGAATGACACCGTCGATGACCCACAGTGGGCTTGACGTACCATAGATAGACGTTGCACCACGTACACGAATCTTAGGTGCGGTACCGAAGGTAGAGGAAACGTTCTCGACGCTGACACCTGCTACACGTCCTTCGAGCGAACGGGTGACATCGGTGATACCGTCGAGGCGTGCCTTGTCGGCGTCGACCTTCGTAGCGGCACCGGTGAAGAGTCGCTTATCCATCTTCTGGATACCGGTGACGACGACTTCGCCAAGCTGGTGGCTGTCCTCGTCGGGCGAAAGAGTAATCTTCATGTTCTGCGCACCCTTCACCTTCTGACTTTTCATACCGACATAGCTAACGGTAATCATTGGGTTGGGCTGAGGAGAACTGAATTCGAAATGACCGTCAATGTCAGTGATGGTTCCTGTCTTGGTGCCATCGACCATTACAGAAGCGCCAATGACCGGCAGGTTGTCATCTGACGAATAAACGGTTCCGGAGATTGTGGTCTGTGCCAATGCTACTCCCACAGAAAGAAGGAGTCCGGCAAGGACCATTTGTAGTCGTTTAATCATAAACCTCAAATATATAATTGTATTATTTAAATTACTTTACCTAAGACGAGTGCAAAATTACAACTTATTTAATGATTTGCCAACAAATTAACTAAAAAATTACTTCAAAAGGGCAAAAAAGTTGTTTTTTAATACAAAATGGAGGTTATTTCACGAATAACACGATTATTATAATTATGCAAATATGAAAAGTGAAGAACACGAATTCGGTTCATAAGACACTAGGAGTAAAGACATCCACAAACCTCGAGAGGTTTAATTCTCGATAACCCCTTGCAAGGGAGTGCAACGACCGCAGCATGGGGTAAGGTAGCCGGCAGTTCGCGTCTCCGAAGCGCGGAGTGGTTGTTTAGTCAGTTCACAAGACTAATCAACAGCCCCCCATTCGGGAGGGCTTGGATAGGCTCTTGTCAATATTTTTCCTTTTACGCTTCTATAGTTTTTATCCTTGCAACTTATTGATAATCAACGTCTCCGCAAAGACATAGCTTTTAAGCTGCGAAAGATAAGGTTTCAGGCTGCAATACCTTAGCTTTGGGAACGCAAAACCTAAGCTTTTGAAAGATGAAAGGACAACTTTCGACTTGTGTAAATTATTTTCAAGCGGAGTAGGATTTTATATAGACTGGAATAGACTGTATAGACTTTGATAAATGAGGATTAATGATGGCTGAAAAGGATATTTTTTCGTACCTTTGCAAAGTATGGAAATAGCAAGCGCACACGGAGTGAAAGGCAAGCGGAATGAGGCGGTGGACTTGGTGAAGTTCATCGCGATGATAATGGTACTGGGACTACACCAGTATTTTGGGAGGAAGGAAAGCTTCCACTCGGCACATATTATAGTATATATGTGCGGCATCGCCATGCCACTGTTCTTCATGGTGAGCGGATACCTGATGACGGCGCGGGACGTCGATTATAAATATGTAGGAAAGAAGATTCTGCGGATACTGCGCTTCGTGGTTTGCATGGGAGTTATATACTGGCTGTTCTATGATGTTGCTAACGGGAACTATAAGCCACTTGGGATAATTGTGATTTCGGCAGAGAGCCTTGTGGACGAAGGACCGATGAGTATTTTCTGGTTCTTCGGGACGATGATTGTAATATACCTGCTACTACCGTGGATAAACAAACTGACTAATAAGTACAAGGCATTCCTGCCGTCAGCACTTGCGGTTCTGTTCGTCATAGTATCGGTGGTGTATATACTGAACATCCGTTGCAGGTTCGACGCGAATTTCAGATTGACATTCAGACTGTGGGATTATTTCTTCTACTTTCTCCTCGGTGCAGCGGTGAGACGCTGTAATATATTATGTATAAGGGTGTCGCTGTTGGCCGTGCTCGCATTGTGGGTTGTCAACACATGCATGGTTTATTACAACTACCCTGTGATGGGACCGGTGGATTTTCAATTAGGCTCAGTGACAATGGTAATGCTGACTCTGCTGACTTTTATATTTATATTGCAGCGGATGAAGAAGGAGAACAGGTGGATTGAAATGACGCCGCAGTTGTTCCTGCCGGTATATGCCCTCCACCCTATCTACTATGAGGCTTATTATAAATGTATAGACACCAGTTTCATGGGGGAGTTGTCGCCGATGTTGGACTTCGCAGTAAGTATCGTGGTGCTCATTGCAGTAAGTCTTGCGATTATGAGAACGCCGGGAGTGAAAATGGTGTTTATGATATAAAGGC
>OMVI01000023.1 GCA_900314455.1 uncultured Prevotella sp.
AGCGAATTTATCACTCTGTTCGAGAAAGCCCTAAAGATAAGCGATAGGGAGCCAATACATTTCCAGCAGACACTTGCCGGCATCGTCAACTGTCTTATAGGTATGATGTACTCGTTGGAGCAGTCTGAGGCGCTGAAGGCCAACTCCGCCGACAGCGACTTAGTCAATCAGGGACGCGAACTGATACGTGCCAACCTCGAAAGCACATTGTCGATACAGGAAATTGCCGAGCGGCTGAACATAAGCTACAGTAAATTCCGCCGCATTTTCAAGAATTTCACGGGCTTCTCGCCGGCTTACTATCAGATGGACCTGAAGCTGCAACGTGCCAAGGACTTGCTGTCGACAACGTCGATGAGCATCAAGGACATTGCTTACAGGCTCGACTTCACGTCGCCGGACTACTTCTCGACGAAGTTCAAGCAGAAAACCGGACTGAAGCCAAGCGAGTTCCGCGGTGAGGAAGAGTGACGTGAAAATGCCGGAAGTTGCATTATTTTATAGTTAAAAGGACAAAAATTAAAGTGCGACGAAAGCAGAAAAGCGTAACTTTGCGTCCATAAAACAACAACGAAAAAACTATGAGACGACTACTATTTTCCCTGCTTATCCTGACTGCTATGGCTGCTCAGGCACAGTCAACAAGTGACATTCTGAACCTCGCACGCCGTGTGAACAGCTATTTCATGGCACAAAACCCAGACCCGACGAAGCCCACTTTCGTAAAGAAAGAGCGTACCAGCAATCTCTGGACACGCGCCGTCTACTATGAAGGACTAATGGATTTGTACTCAATCGACCCCGATACGGCTTACATTAACTACACCGACCGTTGGGCAAACTTCCATAAATGGACCGCGCGGGGCTCCGTTGACAACACAAATGCCGACAACCAGTGCTGCGAGCAGACGTACATCGACCGCTATGTTATGGCTAAGCAACCGGAAATGATAACTCCTACGAGAATAAACCTTAACCATCAGATTGGTACAGGGCGCAAAGACTACTGGTGGTGGATAGATGCCATACAGATGGCGATGCCTATCTACGCCAAGTACACACAGCTTACAGGCGACCGCCACTATCTCGACTATGCCATGGAGAGCTACCGTGACACCCGCGACCGCCGCGGACTGTTCAACGTTGCGGAAGGTTTCTGGTGGCGCGACAGTGTCTACAAAGCCCCATACAAGGAGCCGGACGGAAAGAACTGCTACTGGAGCCGCGGCAACGGATGGGTCTATGCCGCCCTCGTACGTGTCATGAAGACTCTCAATCCTGAAGATGTCTACTACAAAGAACTTGAAAAAGACTTCATCATCATGAGCCAGGCACTCAGGAAAGTGCAGCGCCGCGACGGCTATTGGAACGCTAGTCTAGTATCGAAGAACTACGAAGGACCGGAGATGACAGGCACTGCGCTGTTCCTCTACGGTATGTCATGGGGCATACAGAACGGCATCCTGCCTGCAAGCGAGTACCGTCAGACTTGCGACAAAGCGTGGAAGGCTCTCGCCGCGTGCGTCCACGACAACGGATTCCTTGGCTACAACCAAGGCACCGGAGCAGACCCGTCGACCGGACAGCCCGTTACCTACAACAGCGTTCCTGACTTTGAGGACTACGGAACAGGCTGCTGGCTCCTCGGCGCAACAGAGTACTACCGTCTCTTGCAGCAAAAGTAACCACCCTTAATGCCCTTTCCTGCGGCTCACGTTCTGCGGTAGGAACGCCCGCACCCTCCCGTTCGGTTTGCTTCTGCTCCGCGGAAGCACCTCCCAACCATCCACCATCATGACCAAAAAGCACCTTCTCCTTACATTATTATATATAGTACCCCTACTCGCCGCGGCACAGACCACGGTGCTGCTGCCGCCCTGCTCCGTCACGACCAAGCCCGGAACACGCTGGTGGTGGCCAGGCTCTGCCGTCGACTCCACCAACCTTCAGTGGAACCTCGACGAGCTCCACAGCCACGGCATCGGCACCGTTGAGATAACACCGATATACGGAGTGCAAGGCAACGAGCGCCACGAGCTGTCGTTCCTGTCACCCGAATGGATGCACGCCATACGCGAAACGGAGGAGATAGCTGCCCGCGACTCTATTCAAGTCGACATGAACAACGGAACTGGATGGCCGTTTGGCGGACCGTGGATAAAGCTAGACGAAGCGGCATGCAAGGCTATCTTCGTCGATACGCTCGTAAGCAAGAAGACCGACATAAGCAAAATCGAATTCAACATACCGCTGAAGGAGCGCGCCACGAGCCACCTCTCGGCCGTGCGCACATTCCCGTCAGCCGTCAAAGGCATGCAGCGTGTCATCGCACTCTACATCGGACGCACCCGCCAGAAGGTGAAACGGGCAGCGCCGGGAGGCGAAGGCTGGGTCATAGACCACTTCGCTGCCAACGCTGTCCGTCATTATCTGTCACACATCGACTCAGCCTTCACGGCCAGCAGAACACCCTACCCCACCACTTTCTTCAACGACAGCTATGAGGTTTACGGTGCCGACTGGACCCCGACCTTAGCCGACGAGTTCCAACAAAGACGCGGCTACAGCCTGTTGGACAACCTTGACAAGCTTATCGACGGCAATCAGCAGGTCGTAAGCGACTATCGGGAGACTCTTTCGGACATGCTTTACGAGAATTTCACGCTCCAATGGGTTGCATGGGCTCACAGCCACGGTGTCAAAGTACGCAATCAGGCTCACGGTTCACCAGCAAACCTCCTCGACTTGTACGCCGCCGTGGACATTCCGGAGATTGAAGGATTCGGGCTTTCGGACTTTGGCATACGTGGACTGCGCACCGACTCTGGCTTCACACGTAAGAATTTCTCTGATGTCAGCATGCTGAAATATGCGCCCTCGGCTGCCCATGTGACCGGCAAAACCCTCGTCAGCAGTGAGACTTTCACGTGGTTGACTGAGCATTTCCGCACTTCGCTGAGTCAGATGAAACCCGACTTGGACCTCATGTACACCTGCGGAGTGAACCGGATGTTCTTCCACGGCACGGCATATAGTCCCAAGGACGATGCATGGCCAGGCTGGAAGTTCTACGCTTCGATAGACATGAGCCCGACGAACAGCATCTGGCGCGACGCACCTTTCCTCATGCGGTACATCGAACGGTGCCAGCGACTGCTGCAATGGGGTGAGCCCGACAACGACTTCCTCATCTACCTGCCCGTCCGCGACATGTGGAAGAAGGACACGAAGCACCTTCTAATGATGTTCGACATCAACACGATGGACAAGAAAGCACCGGAGTTCATCCGCTCTGTCATGGAAGTCGACTCGCTGGGATACGGCTACGACTACATCAGCGACCGCCAACTGTCAAAGGCGCAAACGTCAACCGAGGGCACAATAACCACCGAGGGCGGAACGGTTTACCAAGGACTGATTGACCCGCGCAAACCTATCGATGAAGCTGAGCTCAGCAGCAGGGCAACGCCGGAGGAACTTCGCACGAAGCTTCGCCTGCGTTACATCCGCCGCCGCAACCCGTCGGGATGGCACTACTTCATCGCCAACCTCACGCCGAACGATGTCGACAGTTGCATTTCGCTTGCTGTGCCATGCTCAAAGGCGACGTGGTATAATCCAATGACCGATAAGTACAGTGTTGCGAACATTGAAAACGGAAAGCTTCGTGTAAGTCTTCTGAGTGGTGAAAGCCGATTCCTGCTCGTTCAGAAAGACGGTCCAGACTCGCTTGCCTTACCGAAACAGATTACTCCGGCTGTAAGGTTCAACCGCAACGCGACATCAAAGGTCATCGATACGACGTGGAATCTGAGTTTCATTGAGGAAGCGCCGAAGGTCAACAGAACATGGACGCTGCCGCATCCGCGGACTTGGGAGACGCTCGACGACGACAGTGTGCGCGTCACAATGGGGACCGGCGTCTACACAACGACACTGAAACTCGACAAAGCTGATGCACGGAAGCACTGGGCTATTGACCTTGGCGACGTGCGGGAGTCAGCTCGTGTCTATATCAATGGCACATTCATCGGCTGCGCTTGGGCTGCTCCTTTCATCCTCGATACTCACGGAACACTGCGCAAAGGCAACAATGAGATTCGCATTGAGGTGACGAATTTGCCGGCAAACCGCATCGCCGACATGGACCGCCGTGGTGTTCAGTGGCGCAAAATGAAGGAAATCAACGTCGTCGACATCAATTATAAGCACACGACTTACGCAAATTGGGCTCCCGTAAAGAGTGGCCTCAACTCCGAAATCAGGCTCGTGGAGTATTGATTTAAATGACTTTCCTCCTCCAACCAAATAGATTTTAATTCTCCTCCTTCCCCTTTACGGAAACATCCACATCTATTTCATCCACTGCAGGGGCGCCCCTGCAGTGGAAATTGTAGAGGGTACGTATCCGACAGATATTACTTGAAGGCTATCGTATCATTCGTCTCACATCTGTGATGCATCGTGTCAATAATCAAATCATCGTTAATTTCGTGTCTTTCGTGCTTAAAATCGAAGTTGCAAAGCGAACACATCCACTGCAGGGGCGCCCCTCGTGGGTGCCCGATTGCCACGAAGGGGCAAATGATGTAATGTGGGTGATGGTATTC
>OMVI01000100.1 GCA_900314455.1 uncultured Prevotella sp.
GACAACCAACAAAAGCCGACGTCTCATCAAATTAAGAAGCCAGAGCGGAGCCTACATAGAAGATAAAGTAAATAATATCGATAACGATACCCGATACCAATGCTATCAAGCACCACTTCTTTGCCTCGTTAGACTCATTAACAGCACCATCATAATCGCCAACGTTATAATAGCTGTTAACGTGGCTTGACTTGATTATAGCGACAATACCAAATGGCAAGCAACAGCAAAGTGTCGAAAGGATTGCCCAAACCAAGTAGTTGTCTGGCTTTGGAGGCATAGGACCGTTACCGCCATACTGCCCTTGAGAACCATATTGTTGCTGACCGTATGTGCCCTGCTGACCATATTGCTGCTGGCCGTACTGCTGTTGACCGTATTGATTTTGTCCGTATCTACCTTGCGGACCGTTCTGAGAAGGGTAACCGTTATTACCCTGATAGCCGTCTGAATTGTCCATGTTGTAATTTTGGTTAAAGTGAATAGTGTTTGTATAATGGAATTAGATTTCCATTCTTTAGTGCAAAAGTAACGGAAATAAATGTTTTTAGCAAATTTTTCTATCTTTTTTCACAAAAAAGCTATAAACTCGAGGCGCAATGGCATGGCGGACGCTATCTACGAGCATACAAGCCACAAATATAACAAGGCTCACACCGAGGCACGACAGCGGCAGCATTGCCGTCGGAGTAGTGTCGACATGAGCAACGACGAAGTCCCACAGCCATTGCGTCAACAGCGGATGGCTATGGATAAGGTACACCGCTAACGATAGTGGGGCGATGGCGTTAATCCACTGCCCTACCCTTCCGTGTATGCGTATGTTTCTGAAGAAAAGGAATATGCACACCGACAGTATCAGCGGCAGACCGTTGTTGGACATTGCGAATATGGCAAAGCTGTCCGACCCGCCGACCTTATTCTTTCCAAAGCAGTAGGCAAGCATCACGGCTATGACGACGACGGCAGCAATGGCGGGACGCGACGGCGACATTTCACGTACATGCAAGCGAATGTATCCACCTATTAAATATAGGTAGAGGAACAATAATATCTGTTGCTCGGTGTACATATACTGTCCCAAGGGATACTGGAAGCATATCACGAAGCCCACCAGCAGCAATATCTGATACTGCCGTTTGCTCAGGTGTCCGACCATAATGGACATGAACGGAGCCATGAACATAAGTAGGATATATGTCGTTATAAACCAATATTCATTGCGGAAGAATGGGAAGATTGCCGTCAGCAATTCACTTCCGGACACGGGTTCGATGCCGGTCAGCAGAACGATGCCGGTCAGCAAGACGGAATAGAACCACGTCTCACTCCACACTTTCCATATTCCTTTCGTACGAACACTGTATTTATTGATGAGGAAATAGCCGGAGATAAGAATATAACAGTTGACTGACGGCATGGAAAGAATCTTGATGACTTCAAGAACTGACCACAAGGCGCCGCCCGACGGAGTGGAGACATCTACGCGGAAATCTTCGTACATGCCCATTGCACTGATATAGAAGTGGCCGACCACGATGCCGAACATGGCAAGAATCCGCAGCAGTTCGATACTGGGATTACGCCCCTTTGTCGTCGTCATTTCTATTGTAGCCATATAATCTTTTGCCTGTCGGAATGAATTAACGCAACAAAATTACAACAAAAAGGTGATATTACAAAATAGAATTCGTATCTTTGCACTATCAGCAACTCTTTACAACAAACGGAAAAGACATGAAGATAGCGGTTTTTTGCTCAGCCAACAATGACATAGTACCTCAATACTCAGCCGAAGTTGAAGAACTAGGTAAATGGATTGGAACCTCCGGCAACACCCTTGTGTACGGCGGCAGCAACACGGGACTGATGGAATGCCTCGCAAAGGCGGCGAACGACAGCGGTGCAATGGTCATCGGCGTCGTACCACAGATATTGGAGAAGGGCGGTCGTGCGTCCGACTACATCGACGTGGATGTGCCGTGCGACAACCTCTCCGACCGCAAGGACTTAATGCTGGCACAAGCCGATGTTGCCGTTGCGCTCCCAGGTGGTATCGGGACGCTCGACGAGATATTCACCGTTGCAGCAAGCCGCACCATCGGGTATCATCAGAAGAAGGTCATCTTGTACAATATCCGTGGCTTTTGGGACCGCCTTATTGATGCTCTCGACGACCTTCAGGCTAAGGGAATGATACGCGGCAAATGGTCTGACGGTATCCGTGTTGCCACCAGTCTCGACGAAATCAAGCAATATATTGGTTAAAATATATAGCCACTACTGTCATTGCTTTATTATTAATAGTGCCTACTAGAACAGACTTGAGGTACAGGGACCGGCTCTCCCGCTAAAGAAAAATCATCTTTTCCTTTGCAGTTCAAAATAAATATAGTACCTGTGCAGCCGATTCCAATGTAAGCC
>OMVI01000025.1 GCA_900314455.1 uncultured Prevotella sp.
CGGAGAACTACTACAACCAGCTTGTCGGCGGTCCACAGAACAGACAGTCGTTTGTCGCTGGCAATCTTTCGAAGGACGTAAAATATGCGATGATAGTCTATTCCAAAGAGGATGTTCCCGTCGCATGTTCAGGCCTGAAGGAACATGGCAACGGCAATGTGGAGATAAAGCGGGTGTGGGTGCAACCGCCATTCCGTGGTCATCATATTGCAACGCTCATGATACGTGAACTTGAAAACTTCGCCCATGAGCATGGATATAGAAGGACAGTGCTTATGACTCGCGAGAGAATGGACTATGCTATCAAGTTGTATGAAGGCTTGGGATATAAACGCATTGAGAACTATCCGCCATACCTGCACATGGATGACGCGGTATGCTATGCGAAAGATTTATGATGAATTTCTGAAGGAACAGCAAGCAGAATTTTTATGGTGATGAGATATAATGACTTGTTCATAGACCTTGACGATACGCTCTACGACACGCACGGCAACAGCATGATAGCGCTGAAGAAGCTTTTCGACGAGCGGCATTGGGAAAAGATCATGCCGTCCTATGAGGCATTCCGCGATGCGTATTTTGCCACTAACGTTGACGTGTGGGCGAAATATGCCCATGGTGAGATAGACCGTGACACGTTGATTGTGGAGCGGTATCGCAGACCAGTGACAGAGATGGTGAAGGCTTGTGGTGGCGACACGTCGTGGATTACTCCAGAGTGGTGCGTTGCCGCCAGCGACCGTTATGGCGATATCATATCGCAGGAGCCTGGTACCGTACCGGGAGCGAAAGAGCTCTTGGACTATCTTAGGGATAAAAGCTATCGGCTGCATATCTGCAGCAACGGTTTCCATGAGGTTCAGTTCCGCAAACTGAAGTCCGCAGGATTAGAGGACTATTTCACGACTATCATCCTTAGTGAGGATGCCGGTGCCAACAAGCCGCGCAAGGAGTTCTTTGACTATGCCTTCGCCAAAACTGGTGCCCAACGCGAGACAACCATCATGATTGGCGACCATTATGACACAGATATTGCCGGGGCTATCAACGCAGGACTGGACACCATCTTCTTCAACCGCTGGAATGTTGACCCACAGACTTTGGACCGGCAACCAAACTATATCGTTGACAAATTGGTGGAGATAGAGAAGATATTATGAGCAATGAGGTCGCACTCAATATTACTGGGGTTGACCCCAAGGAGGTTGCTGTCGACGTTGTGAATCAGTTAGAGAAGGTAGCTGTTAAATAATTAAAGAGTTTGATTAATGAAGATACTGTCTTGGAACGTTAATGGATTAAGGGCGTGTATTAAGAATGGATTTCTCAACACGCTAAAGGATTTGGATACAGACATCGTATGTATTCAAGAGGTAAAGGCCACAGAAGAGCAGATCGCAGGAGTTGACTTTGGAACTTATCATTTTTATCAGCATGTTCCAACTCATTATAGGGGAGCATCGGGGGTCGCTATTCTCTCAAAAGAAGTACCTTTGAATATCAATTGCAAAATGGGATCCGAATTTGATGATATGGGAAGGATGATAACTGCGGAATATCCCGACTTCTTTCTTGTTACGGTCTATTCGCCTGTAATGTTTACAGATGAAAATGGAAAGAAATTAGGACTACGCGAATACGAGACCCGCCGCATGAAATGGGAGGATAATTTGAGAAAGTATGTTGTTAGTCTAAGGAAGAAGCCTGTTATCGTTTGCGGTGATTTCAACGTAAGTCGAGGACCAATTGATTGCTGGGATGAAGATAATCATTCCAAGAGTCAGGTAGGCTATACTGATGGTGAACGTTCCAAGATGGAAGAACTGCTTAATTCTGGTTTCATTGATACATTCAGGTATTTACATCCAGATTGTGGTGGAAGATACTCATGGCTATCGTATCGAAAAGAATGTATACGACATGGCAGTGGCCTTCGTCTTGACTACTTTCTTGTTTCAAGTGACATGATAGACAGAATAGGTCAGTCTTTAATACTGAATGATGTGAAAGGGTCCGACCATAGCCCGATTGAACTGATACTTCGATAAGTAATGAGTTCGGACGCTCTTAAGCAATCAGTGCATAAGTGTCAGCGATGTTATGATGAGATATTGACTATTTGCAATTATCTATAGCTCTAGCAACAGATTCTTATCTCCGCCACTTTGCCTGCTGGCTCTGTTCGTCGTCCACATCATTCACATTCATGCTATGTCCGACCTCATGCTCGCGATTGACATCCTTGGAACCAGCATTACTATTCATAGAAGGATGCGGCGCAGATGATGACTTCTGTGTCTGCCCTATCCTTGGTAGATGAGTGCTGCCCTGCTTGACGATGCTTTTCGATTCGAGATAGTTGTTACGAAGCTGACGGACTATAGTCTCATCAAGCGTTATGGTCTCACCGTTCCATGATACTGTGCCATGATGAATGCGCGTACCAAATTGACGATAGAGAATTCGGTTGATGTCCAAAGTCGTAAGGTGTGGGTTGTCAGCAAGAAGTTCGTTGATGGTTTGCCGGATACGTGCGAATCGGGTGGCAGCATCCTCAAACTGCAACAGCTCCTTGATGCTAAGGAACTCACCTCCCTTGAAGACCGTCTTGTTCTTATGGTCTACAACGATGTAGCCATAAGGAGTGTCCGCCTTGCCGAGCCACACCAGGCTGATGCCGAACTTGCGTTTCATGTGGGCAGCAAGTTCTTCCTTGTTGGCAGAAAGATTGCGGTACTTTTGCAGAATGGCGCGCAGCTGTTGACGTCGTCTGTTGTCGGGGCGGTTCTCTTTAATAGCATGACGAAGAATTTCTTGGAGTGACAGCTTGCCTTGACACGTGTTGTTCTTGTAGAAGCTGACGGAATAATCCTGCTCATCCTCCTTGCAGTCGTAGCCCATGCTTTCAAGAATGGCATAGAACTGGGCTTTGGAAGTATAACGGTAAGAAAGAGCCTCGTTCCAGACTTCGGTGTTGGCGGTTTCGGACGTTGACTGCTGACCATCTATGTTCTGTCCTGCTTGCTGTGAATGATATTCCTGCATGATGCGCTCACACACTTCACGGCTGCGCTTCTTCTCGAACTTGTCGGATATGCGATGACCATCAGGTGCCACGCGGCTAGTGATGATATGAATGTGATTATTCGGTGTGTCACGATGAGTATAGACTAACAGTGGTTGCCCTTCCTCCGCATAACCCATCTCCTTGAGGTAGCGGTGAGCGATGTCAAGCAGCTGTTCATACGAGTATTCATTTCCCTTGCAGCTTACCGCCACATGGAACTGCGTATTCTGAATGCGTGTGTTTCTGGCCGAGTACAACTCGAAATACTCACGAAGATTGACAGCAGTATAAGCTTCCTGCCGGAGTCCAATGTTCGTAGCCTCTATCAGCGAAGCCTGACCTTTCTCGACCTTTTTCTCATTATAGGCGATGGCATGGAAAGTAGTGGATGACGGGAGAATGGTGATGATCATTGTTTGTTCTCAATTTGGGAATGGACTTTGTCAAGTTCACTCTTCAGCTGCCGGACGATTGAGATAGCCTCCTTCGTCTTAGGCAAAAGAATATTCGAGAAATAGTCTGGCGACAGCTCACCGGCAATGGCCAGCTCGTTAGCCCTATGCATGCTTTGGTTGAAGTTGCCGCCCAACCACGCAAGTTGCTGTTGAAAAGTTTTGTAAAAAGAAATCAGTGCGTTCATCGATTTGACTTGCCCTCTCACTCCCTTGTCGTCCAAGAGCCTAACGGCATCCCGTACCATGGCACTGGTGTTGCCACCATAGCTTTCTGCCTTCTTTTGGAAGAGTTGCAGTTCCTCCCGTGTCAGTCTAACCTTAAAGATGATGGTTCTTCCTTCTTTCATGCTGTTTGATTTTCAAATGATAAAATTGGGAGTTGCGACCGATTTTTCCCCTGCCCCAGCAGGCAAGTGAGACTTTTGGCGCAACATCGGCCTTAGCCGGTGTTGTGGACACAAAGTCACAACTTGCTACTCCCAATT
>OMVI01000009.1 GCA_900314455.1 uncultured Prevotella sp.
TAGAGTATAAAAGCTAAAGTTTCGTCTTGGTTTTTAATTTATTTTTGATTGAAAAATAAATTAAAAATAGAGGAAAAATAAATTATTTTTTGAGCAAAAATAAATTAAAAATAAACGCGAAACATAAGCTATTGGAATTCAATAGTTTATGTTTCGCGTTGTAAAATGGTAGCCGCAGTAAATAAAGACCTCCCCAAGCCCCTCCCAAGGAGGGGATGTTGATTACCGAATGCCTGCTTGAGTGAGGCTGAATGCAAATTAATTAAAATGAATATTGCAAGCATTCAATTGCAGGGGCCGATCTTGTGCCGGCCCACAAAATATGTCCTAACCGATTTTAAAAGAGGTCGAACATTGTTTTAGGGACGGTACAAGACCGTCCGCTGCAAGTGGATGTTTGCCGAAAGCAAAATATGGATAATTAAAATCCATTTGGAAGAATGCGGATATCCATATTAATTAATGGCCTTTGGTGAAAAGCCGCGATTAGTCACGGCGGAAAATGTCGCGGGTGTAGACCTTTTCCTTGACATCGTCGAGGCTCGAATCGTAGCGGTTGGCAATGATAGCCTGCGACTGGCGCTTGAATTCGGCGAGGTCGTTGACGACCTTGCTGCCGAAGAACGTCGTGCCATCCTCGAGCGTCGGCTCATAGATGATTACCGTGGCGCCCTTTGCCTTGACACGCTTCATGACACCCTGGATGCTTGACTGGCGGAAGTTGTCGCTGTTCGACTTCATTGTGAGACGGTAAACACCGATGACGCACGTGCGCTCCTCTTGTGGATCGTAGTCGCCGCGGTTATAGTAGTCGTAGTAACCGGCCTTGTGCAGCACCTGGTCGGCTATGAAGTCCTTACGCGTGCGGTTGCTTTCGACGATAGCCTGGATAAGGTTCTCCGGCACGTCCTTATAGTTGGCAAGGAGTTGCTTGGTATCCTTAGGCAGACAGTAGCCGCCATATCCGAACGACGGATTGTTGTAGAAGCTGCCAATACGTGGGTCAAGGCACACGCCCTTGATAATGTTCTGCGTGTTCAGGCCTTTCACTTCGGCATACGTGTCGAGCTCATTGAAGTAGCTGACGCGCAGGGCAAGGTACGTGTTGGCAAACAGTTTGACAGCCTCAGCCTCTGTCAGTCCCATGAACAAGGTATCGATATTCTCCTTGATGGCACCTTCCTGCAACAATACGGCAAAGGTTCGCGCTGCCTTGTCGAGACGTTCGTCACCCTCAGGTCTGCCGACAATGATACGGCTCGGGTAGAGGTTGTCGTACAATGCCTTGCTTTCACGGAGGAATTCCGGCGCGAATATGATGTTGTCATTATTGTATTTCTTGCGCACGCTTTCAGTGTATCCGACGGGAATGGTCGACTTTATGACGATGATTGCCTTCGGATTGACCTTCATGACGAGTTCAATGACCTCCTCGACGTGGCGCGTATCGAAGAAGTTCTTTTGCGGGTCGTAGTTTGTCGGGGTAGCAACAACGACAAAGTCGGCATCGCTGTAGGCAGCCTCTCCATTGGTAGTGGCAATGAGGTTCAAGTCTTTCTCGGCGAGATACTTCTCGATGTAGTCGTCCTGTATAGGCGACTTGCGGTTGTTTATGAGGTCGACTTTCTCCTTGATGACGTCAACAGCCTTCACCTGATGGTGCTGACTGAGAAGCGTCGCTATACTCAGACCGACGTAGCCGGTACCTGCAACGGCAATCTTGATATTATCTAAATTCATAAATAACAGTTATTTGCAATTTGACGCAAAGGTAATGTTTTTCCTTCAACTGACAAAGAGTTAAACATTAATGTTATGAAAAAAGCCCGACAAAGCAATAAAAGGCGTTTTTCTTAGTTTTAATTATAAAATGATAATTGCGTATGACGACACTTCTACTTATTAGTTTACTTGCGTTTTTCCTTAGCATGATTTGCGGATTCGTATTCATTCCGCAGATAATGAACTTCTGCAAGAAGAAGAATTTGTACGACATACCTAACGCGCGGAAGATACACAAGAACGCGATACCACGTCTCGGCGGCATCAGTTTCCTGCCGAGCATGCTGCTCGCGACCCTTATCGCGCTGGCGGTGATGGCATACAACTTCCGTGGCGGTAAGGTTGAGATTAACGCATGGGCGGTTTCGTTTGCCATCGGACTGCTTATGATATATGCTGTAGGGCTCGTCGACGACCTCAAAGGGCTTTCGCCAAGTACGAAATTTGTAGTTCAGATTATCGCGGCTTCCCTACTGCCTCTGTCGACACTGTATATCAACAACTTCTACGGCTTCTGCGGCATCAATTCGGTGCCCGCTTACGTCGGCATACCGCTGACGGTGTTCATCCTTGTGTTCATAATGAACGCCATGAACCTTATCGACGGTATCGACGGACTGTCGGGAACGCTGAGCTTCATAGCACTGGCGGGATTCTTCTTTTGCTTCCTGCGTGAGGGACTGCTTGTCTACTGTGTGCTTATAGCTGGCCTGGCGGGTGTCATCGTGGCGTTCCTGTACTTCAATATATGGGGCGACCCGGAGAAGAACCGCAAGATTTTCATGGGCGATTCAGGAAGTCTGACGCTGGGATACATCCTCGGCGCGCTGCTGGTGAAGTTCTCCATGAACAACCCGCATGTCATGCCGTACCGCAAAGACTCGATGTTGCTCGCCGTGACGCTGCTTATGGTGCCGGTGTTCGACGTCGTCAGGGTCATTATCGTGCGTACCCTGCACCACAAGCCTATATTCAAGGCCGACAAGAACCACATCCACCACAAGTTGCTGCGCACGGGAATGACACAGCATCAGGCGCTCGTGACGATTATTCTGCTTGCCCTTTTCTTCATAGTATTGAACATAAGCCTTTACAACTATATCTATACGACATTCATTATACTGATAGATATAGTTCTGTTTACGGTGTTCAACTATGTCGTCGACTATATCATAAGGAAGAACGGACGAGAGACGTACTCCGAATTGGACTAATATCCTACAAATCGAGGACGCGTACCTCGGCGTTGTTCATGCGGGGTATCTCGTTCATCGGCTTCTTGAAGTAGACGCTCTGTATGGCTTTGTTGACGATACCGTGCCCCACTGCGAGGACGGTTTGGTTCGGATAGGTTACCTTCAGCCATGTGATGAAGTTCTGGGCGCGTGCCTTAAGATGCGGGATTGTCTCTACATCGTCGGGCCAGTCATTTGGGTCCTTAGGCAGGTCAGGGATGTACTTGCCCGTCATGGAACCCCAGTCGCGCTCGCGGAGGAGTTCCGTGGTCTCCACTTTCTTGCCGTGTGGAGCGGCAATAATCTCACAAGTCTGCATGCTACGGTGCAAATCGCTCGACACGAAGGCGTCGATATGCTCGCCCACCATTTTGTCGCGGACGTCCTCAGCCTGACGTATGCCTTCGGCATTGAGTTCTCCCTGTACTTGTCCCTGCATTATCTTCGCGGCGTTGTCGTAGGTTTCGCCGTGGCGCACTAAGTATAATCTTGTCATGTCTCTACTGTTTTGAGGGTGCAAAACTACAAAAAAGTTTGGAAATAGCGGAAGATTGGCAATAAAAAAGGCACCGGACTGAGGTTCAATCCGATGCCTAAAACTAAAAGCCTGATTTCCAATAACCCGCTAACGGGAAAATATTTAAATGTTGATTTTGAATATCTTATACTGTCATTCTTAACGCTTGGCAACGCCGTGGTTTATCTGTGACCACCGAAACTGCCATGGCTGCTGCCACCAAAGCTTCCGTGTGAGCCGCCGCCGAAGCTGCCACCGCCACCAGAACGTGAGCCGCCACCGAAGCTGCCGCCACCTACTGAGCGCGAACCGCCGCCAAAGCTACCGCCAGGAGTGCCGAATGATCGGCTTGGGGTGCTTGTTCCAGGAGACATACGGCTTGATGGTACTGTCGACTCGAAGCTTCTGCGGTCGATGGAACGTGGCTGAGTGTTGAACTGAGTATTGTTCTGACGGGTTGTAAGAAGGCCTACTGTAGCACGGGTGCTGCTCTGTGGACTTACAGTTCTTGCACCACCGAATCTGCGTGGGTTCTGGTTCTGATTCTGATTGACTACTCCACCGGTAGTGCGAGAGCCGAAGCCGCGGTTGCTGTTGGTAACAGTGCCGTTGCCGAAGCTGCCGTTGCGGTTTACACGTGAGCCGTTGCCGAATGTGCGTCCGCCGTTTCCACGACCGTTGGCGTTGTTGAGATTGCCGAACTGACGGTTGCGGTTGTTGTCGAAACCATTACGGTAGTCGCCACGCCGGTAGCCGTCACGCATTCCAACTGCTGGTCCGCCGTCTGGGCGTCCCCAGTCTCTACGGCCGTGATACCAGCTGCGGCCGCCATTCATTCTCCAGCTGTGGCCGCCGCGATAGACTGCGTAGAAGTGCGGATAACCGAAGTAGAAGTAGTCGCGGACCGGGTAACGTGCGTAGATACCGAAGTGCCAGTAGCCGCCGCCCCAGTATATTGGACGATAGAAGTAAGTCGCGTCGCAGAAAGCGCGGTATTGCCAGTCGAGCAATATGTAGCTAAGGTCGAGGTTGCGGTGAGTCCAGTAAGCGCCATAGAGGTCGTTCACGGTGTTGACATTCATCAGATAGTCGAGGTTTATCTCGTAAGCTGCCTCGTACTGGTCCTCTGTCAGGTTCAGCTCGTAAGCCATCTTGTCGGTGAGGAACAAGGCTTCGTTACGTGCCTGCTCGTAACTCATGGCTGAAGCTGATGCTGTTGCTATGAACAGAGCTATAAGGGCAAATGCTAACTTCTTCATAATTGTATGTTTTGTATTTGTTTTCGTTCTTTCGTTCTTTTCACGTTGCAAAAATATAAAGAATATTATTACTGCAAAAAAGAAAATCCCTAAACAGTAGGGGAAATTCCCTATTTCAACTAAAATATCATTTTCCGGCTTATATACATTATTAAAATAAATAGGCATTCGTGACTTGACATTCAACTTTATTTGCTACCTTTGCAACATATTAACCATATAAAGATGAAACGACTGACTATCATTTCGCTGTCAATGATATTGGCTCTCGGCGCAACGGCACAGAGTACAACGAAGAGCGGTAAGCCTAAGTGGAACCCGCTGGACAGCCTTTCGTACAAGGTGGAGCTACAAGCAAGCTTCTCCAATGACAAAACACCGCTATGGCTCAATGCCAACAAGTACGGACTAAGCTCGCTGGACAAGAACAACGGCTACGTTATGCTGGGCGTTGAGCGTCCGTTGTCGGTTGACGATGAGCATAAACTCGGACTTGGATACGGCGTCGACGTGGCTGTTCCGTACAATTATACGAGTGATGTTGTGGTGCAGCAGGCTTACGTCGAGGGGCGGTGGCTGCACGGTACACTGACTATTGGCGCGAAAGAGCAGCCGATGATGATGAAGAACCGGTGGCTCAGCACTGGCTCGCAGACACTTGGCATAAACGCGCGGCCTATCCCTGAGGTTCGGCTTGCACTCCCGGAATACTGGACTATACCACTGACACGCGGATGGTTGCACCTGAAGGGTCACATTTCATTCGGACAGCTGACTGACGGAAACTGGCAGGAGGACTTCGCACGGCCGCATAATCAGAAGTATGTTCACAAGACGCTGTACAACAGCAAAGCCGGATACCTGATGATTGGAAACCCCGAGAAGTTCATTCCGTGGTCCTTTGAGACCGGACTGGAAATGGTAACGTACTTCGGCGGCAAAATATACAGACCGCAAAGTGACGGTACGTGGAAAGTGAGACAGGGCGGTACGCATCTCGACGACTACTGGAAGACGTTCTGGGGCTTCGGCCATGAGGACGGAGAGACGGTGTGGAAGGCGCTGCAAGGTGACGTTCTCGGTTCGTGGGTGGCACGCATCAACTACGATGGCGACTGGAACAGTTTCCATATCTATGCCGATAAGTTCTTCGAGGACCACTCGCAGATGTTCCAACTCGAATACGACGGTTATGGCGAAGGCGACGAATGGCTTGTGAAGAAGGACCATCGCTACTTGCTGTACGACTTTAAGGACATCATGCTCGGTTTCGAATACAACTACAAACCGGATGCTTGGCTGAACGACTTTGTGTTCGAGTATCTTTATACGAAGTACCAGAGCGGTCCTATTTACCACGACCACACGAAGACAATACCCGACCATCTCGGAGGAAACGACAGATACTACAACCACGGTATGTACGCGGGACATCAGCATTGGGGTCAGGTGATGGGCAATCCGCTGTACCGTTCGCCGATATACAATGAGGATGGAGAGCTCGCCGTTAAGGACAACCGCTTCATTGCGTTCCATCTCGGACTCGGAGGACACCCTAACGAATATCTCAAATACCGTATTCTCGCCACTTATCAGGAAGGTTGGGGCTCATACAGTGACCCGTATATCAAGAAGCGCCACAACGTCAGCCTTCTCGGTGAGGCGTCTTACTCACTCCACAGCTATAAGCATCGCTTCTGGAACGGTGTCGATGTGAAGGCTGGAATAGGCGCTGACTTCGGCAGTATTCTCGAAGGCAACAACTACGGATTTCAATTCACGGTATCGAAGAGAGGACTGATAAACTTCAAAAAGCATAAAAAATGAAACGCAAGATATTCCTTTTACCATTCATGGCGGTCATCGCCATCTGCATAAGCGCATGTTCGCTGGAAGCTGACAACGTCGACGGAGACGGCGATTTCGAAGGTTTCTGGCATTTGGAGAGCATCGAGACGCTGTCAACGGACAGTGCTTCGACTTCACCGGTGCAGGACTTGAGTCACCAACGGTTGTTCTGGGCTTTCCAGCACAAGTTGTTGCAACTCAAGGATTACGACGGGCCGAACCGCACTTACCTTTGTAGGTTTGACATTTCGAATGGTCACTTCACCGTAACGAACGCCTACTACTCGAGCAATGGCGACGACCACGCTGTCGAGAACGACTCTGTGCTGGTTCCATACGGTATCCCCGGACTCAATAAGCAGTTCGACTACAGCATCGACGGTGGAAACATGACGCTGACATGTGGCAACACCCGACTCCGTCTAAAGAAGTTCTAAGAGATAAATCTACATACAATACATTATTAATATACAAGGAGACTGAAACTATGAAGTTATTCCAAAGCGCTATTTTTCGTTCTCTGTGCGCCATAATCGTAGGCGTACTGCTTATCCAATATGGTGGTGACATGCTGCATTGGCTTACCATTGTCATCGGTGCAATATTCTTTGCGACAGGCCTTGTGTCGTTCATTGTATACCACTACACGAAGAAACGCTTTGAGGAAACGCAGGCAATATTCGACCAGGACGGCAATGAGATATCGCGGTCGGTACTCTCCTTCCCTATCGTTGGTATCGGAAGCATGATTCTCGGAGCCATTCTCTTCTTCATGCCGAACGACTTCAACAAGGGCATCGTTATTGTTCTCGGACTTGTTCTCGTTCTTGGCGGCCTCAACCAGATAGTTTCCTTGGCTAAGGCAACTAAGTTCGCACACGTTCCTTTCTTGTTTTGGATATTCCCATTGGTCATCTTTGGCATTGGTGTTTACTCGGTCTTCAATGCCGGCTCTACAATCGACATTGTCATGAAGCTTATCGGCTGGTGCATGATATTCTACGGACTCGTCGAGTGCATCGACTCTTTGAAGATTTACCAGATGCGCAAGGCGTATGAGAGATCTAACGCCAAGGCTCGTGAGGCAGCTGAGGCACGCGCCAAGATGCAGAACCCGGAGGACATCACCGATGCCGAAGTCGTAGACAACGAACCCACCGACGAACCTCAAAAGGACGCATAGTCATCCCAATTTCCTATCCCAACTTATCATCACTTATCATCGCCTAATATCGTTTATCACAGCTTATCACAACCCAAATCACACTATGAACAACGACAACGTAACAATAATCGGCATCGCCGGAGGCACCGGTTCCGGCAAGACAACGGTAGTAAAGAAAATCGTCGAGGCTCTTCCGCCAAACTATGTGGCTGTTGTGCCACTCGACTCGTACTACAACGACACCACGGGGCTTACCGACGAGGAACGCAAAGCCATCAACTTCGACCACCCTGATGCCTTCGACTGGAAGTTGCTCATTGAGCAGGTGAATGACTTAAGGCACGGTAAGGCAATCGAGCAGCCTACATACAGCTACATCCTCAGCAACCGACTGCCGGAGACTATACATGTTGAGCCGAAGCCGGTGATTATCATCGAAGGTATCATGACGCTCATAAACCCTAAGCTGAGGGAAATGATGGACTTGAAGATATTCGTCGACTGCGATTCCGACGAGCGCCTTATCCGAAACATTCAGCGTGATACCATCGACCGCGGACGAACTGTCTCGATGGTAGTCGACAGATATTTGAAGGTCTTGAAGCCCATGCACGAGCAGTTTATTGAGCCAACGAAACGCTTCGCAGACCTTATCATCCCACAAGGGGGCGAGAACGTGCGTGGCATAAGCATCCTCTGCCGTTATATTGAGGGGTTAATTAAGTAATAAATTCCTCACCAAGCCTCCCCCAAGGGGAGGATGTTTAATTACCTTGAAGCAGATATTGCTATTTAGTTATTTGGTAATCAGACATCTCCTCCTTGGGAGGGGCTTGGCGAGGTCCCTATTATATGGATATAGAAACTCATCCTTTCGAACCTTTTCTGCCTAAGAACACAAAGCTGTTAATGCTCGGCACATTCCCGCCGGCACCCAAACGGTGGTGCATGGAATGGTATTACCCGAACTTTACGAACGACATGTGGCGCATAATAGGGCTTTGCTTCTTTGGCGACAAGAACCACTTTGTAATACCGGAGAAGAAGACTTATAAGCTCGACGAACTGAAATCGTTCCTCGCTGAGAAAGGTATTGCAATCTTCGACACATGCCTCCGCATCCGCAGAACTACCGGAACAGCTTCGGACAAAGACCTTGAAGTGGTTGAAAAGGCTGACCTTGACGGTATGCTCCGTGCTCTTCCCGAGTGTCGTGCCGTACTTGCAGCAGGCCGGCTTGCCACGTCCATTTTCACCGAACATTATCATATCGATGCCAAAAAGATGAAGATGGGTGAATATCGCGAGTTCTCCTTTGAGGGCAGAACGCTCCGCTTGTACCGCGAACCCAGCAGTAGTCGCGCTTATCCGATGAAAACTGAGAAGAAGGCGGAGTACTATAAAGAGATGTTTAGGGATGTTTTTTCCTAAAAAACATATTCCCCATAAAGTCAAAACCTCACCAAGCCTCCCCAAAGGGGAGGATGACTAAATACCTTGAAGCAGATAGTGCTCTATAATTATTAGGTAATTAAACATCCTCCCCTTTGGGGAGACTTGGTGAGGAACAAAGTTGTGATTGGGGCCTTCTTGTTTATTTCACTTCCTTTGCTAAGTAAACGACGACGGGAAGGTGGTCGCTGTAACCATCTAGCCATACGCCTCCAGCGGTAGTACGCTTCGTGTTACCCTTATACTTGCCACTTTCCTGGAAGAGATAGTCGCGCCGGAATATCTGATGAGAGATATATTTCAGACTCGAAAAGTCCTTCTTGCCATTCTGATTGAGAAGGTTCGGCGACATGATTATCTGGTCGAAGAGATTCCAATTGCCCTGATATTTAAGCGTTCCGGTATGTCCTTTAACCAGCGTATTGTACCAAGGATTGAACATCTCTTCAGCAGTAATCTTGTCGATGTCCTCCTTTGCGCCTAGTGCCTCATACATACTCATGTTCGTCGGGTCATCATTCATATCGCCCATGACGAACACCTTCACCTTTGGGTCTTCACGAAGGAGAGAGTCTTTGACAGCTCTTACCTCACGACCGCCAGTCTCGCGATAGAAGGAGCCACTGCGACGGCTCGGCAGATGGCAAACGATGACAGCCACGTGCTCTCCTGCAAGCTGACCGCTGACGGTCAGGAAGCCACGTGTCTTGAAAGTACTGTCCTTCGGAAGCTCAGGAACGTAAGGCACAAGTTTTACGTTGTTCACCGTGAAGTACTTCGGATTGTAAAGCAGTGCGCAGTCGATGCCACGACGGTCTGGACCCTCTATGTGGCAGAACTTGAAGCCGCGGGCTGCAAGAGCGGGCTGTGCAACGAGGTCGGTGAGTACGTGGTCGTTCTCAACCTCACTGACACCGATGAACGCACAACCGTAAGGTATCTTGTCTGTCCCCATCTCCGAAAGCACGCGCGACATATTCTTAAGTTTGTGCTCGTACTTCATCTGATTCCAATGGTACGACCCGTTGGGCAGGAACTCATAGTCGTTCTTTCCCTCATCATGTGAGTAGTCGAACAAATTCTCAAGGTTGTAGAACCCGACAGCATAGCCAGTGAGCTTGTTCTGAGCCGATACGGCAATGCCGACAAGCATCAGGCAGAATGTAACGAATAGTTGTTTTCTCATTGTTTTTAAACAGTTTAAGTTGCGTCATTTACAGTCAGCGACATGTCCGTACACGCGTTGACGGTGCAAATTTCGTGAATTATTTTCTATTAATAGAATGTTTGGGTGAAAAATAATAAATGTTTAAATGAAAATTAATAAGAAAACACTTTTTCTTTTAAAATATTTTTTGTTACTTTGCACAAAATAAATAATCACACTATTAATATTATCAACTTATGCAGAAAAAGCTGAAACTTGCTATTCTTGCCTTATGTTGCCCGGCGTTTGCGCTCGCTCAGGAGCCAAAGACCGACGCCAGCACACAGGAACAAACAGCCAACGCTCTTGACGAGCAAGCTTTCACATTCACCGAGGCACAGTTGGGCGAAGACGAGGACATGAGTGACAACGTCACCATCCTCAACTCAAACAGTAATGTATATGCTTCGGAAGTGGGATACTTGTTCTCACCGCTGCGTTTCCGGTACCGTGCTTTCAACCAGAAGTACAACGACATCTACATCAACGGTGCTCCTATGAACGACATGGAAAGCGGACAGTTCCGCTATTCGATGGTCGGAGGACTCAACCAGCAGACCAAGAATGTCGACTTTGCACTGCCTTTCGAACCTAACAACTTCTCCTTTAACGGCATGGCGGGCAGCAACAACTACGACTTCCGTGCCGGCTCAATGGCTGCCGGACACCGTATCACTCTTTCCGGAGCCAACCGCAACTACACGCTTCGTGGCATGTACACATACGCTTCGGGCTTCAACAGCCGCGGATGGGCATTCGCTGCCAACCTCACATACCGTTGGGCAAACCGCGGATATGTAGAGGGAACGTTCTACAATGCACTATCATATTTCTTCGGAGTACAGAAGAAGTGGAACAACGGTCATTCGCTCAGCCTCTCTACATGGGGAAATCCGACCGAGAGAGCAACCCAGGGTGCAAGCACCGACGAAGCTTACTGGCTCGCAAACGACTACCAGTACAACCCATACTGGGGCTACCAGAACGGTCATAAGCGTAATAGCCGCGTCGTGAACGACTTCGCTCCGTCGACAATCCTTACCTGGGACTGGGACATCAACAAGAATATGAAGCTCACGACATCGTTGTTTGCAAAGTATTCGATATACAAGAGCACAAAGCTTAACTATAACAACGCCGACAATCCACAGCCTGACTACTGGAAGAACCTGCCGTCCAGCTATTACGATGTTTGGGACGAGACCGACAGCCGCTACCATACTTCACAGGCACTTGCCGACTGGAACACAGCCGTTGCATGGTGGCAGGACAAGGGCAACCGTCAAATCAACTGGGACCGCCTGTACTATGCCAACCGTCAGGCTGCCCGCGACGGCAGGGACGCCATGTATTATGTACAGGCAAAGCACAACAACAATATGATGGTCAACATGGCTTCGACATTCACCGACCGCATCGGCAAGGACAAGGTCCTCAACGCCGGTATCATACTCGGACAGAATATCGGTCATCACTATCAGACTATGGAAGACTTGCTGGGTGCCGAAAGCTTCCACAATATTAACACATACGCTCTCGGAACATACGCTTCTGCTGACCCACGCATACAGTACGACCTCAACACGATGGGCACCAACGGTCTTGGTAAGCTCATCTACGAAGGCGACCGCTTTGGTTACGACTACGATTTGAAAGTTCGTCAGGGCAAATTGTGGAGCACCTACTCTCAGACTATCGGCGCTCTGCGTTACACCGTAGCAGCCAAGATGGGCTATGACGGTATGAACCGCCGTGGCAACATGCGCAACGGAATGTTCGCCGAGAACTCTTTCGGCAAGTCGGGGACGGCAGAATTCCTCTCCGGAGGTGGTAAGTTCAATGGTACTCTCGACCTCGGCAAGGGCAATACGATATCCATCGGCGTCGGCTACGAGCAGCGCGCGCCACAGGCAACGACCGCGTTTGTATCACCTGAGATGAACAACGACTTCGTCGAAAACCTCAAGAACGAGCGCGTCTTCAGCTCTGAGTTCAGCTATCAGTACCTCGGTACATGGCTCCACGCTAACTTCAGCGCCTACTACAGCCACCTTTCCAACATCACGGAATGGCAGAACTACTACTTCGACGATATCAACTCGTTCTCTTATGTCAGCATGACAAACATTAAGAAGAACTACTACGGCGTTGAATTCGGACTCGATTTCAAGATTACGAGCTTCCTTAACTTCAAGACCCTCGGCACCTGGAGCGACGCCAAGAACGTCAACAATGCCAACGTCCGCTACCTTAACTCGACGAAGGCAACGTACACCGACGACATCGTCTACAACAAGGACATGCGCGAAAGCGGAACTCCACTGTCTGCCTACAGTGCTATCCTGAGCTTCCATCAGGGCGGTTGGTACATCGACATTGACGGAAACTACTACGATAGGATATTCCTCTCCTACGCTCCATCACGCCGCTACGGACAGACGCTTAAGTACAGCGTTGACAACGATGGCAACTACATCGTTCCGGGACAGGCTAAGGGCAACGGAGGCTTCATGCTCGACGCTTCAATCGGTAAGAGTATATACCTCAAGCACGGCAGTCTCTCCATCAACTTGATGATTACGAACCTGCTGAACAACCAGAAACTTGTCAGCGGCGGTTACGAGCAGAGCCGTTCCGACTACACAATCAAGACCGACGGCACGCAGAACTTCCGCGCCTACAAGTTCTCTCAGAACCCTAAGAAGTACTACGTCAACGGCATCAACGGCATGCTTAACATTGCTTATAAGTTCTAATTAGACTACAGACATGAAAAAGAATATATTATATATAGTCATCGCGCTGACAGGCATACTTTTCTCTTCATGCATGGGCGACGACTATGCCGGAGCACGTTACGACGACAATCCCTACGGCAACAACGCCCTCGACTCATCGAACGTTGTAACGATAGCGCAGCTGAAGGAATTGTACAAGACTCCAATATCAACGAATATAAACAACGGCGACCCTTACGAGAAAGTTGACAGAGACCTTAAGATAAAGGGAATCGTCACCAGCACCGACGAGCAAGGCAACATCTACAGCGAGCTTGCCATACAGGACAAGACCGGAGCCGTAATCCTTTCCATCGCAGAAGGCGGCCTCTACGGTTTCCTTCCTGTAGGAACAGAAGTTCTCATCGACCTCAATGGCCTCTACGTGGGCAACTATGGCTTGCAGCCGGAAATCGGTGTGCCTGCCATCGACTCCCGCGGGCGCAACTCTTTGGGACGTATGAGCCGCGCAACGTTCGACCAGCACTACAAGATTCTGTCCACCGGCAACACTGTTGAGCCCGAAGAGTTCGACGCTAGCAAGTGGAGTCTCGACGCAGACGCCGGCAAACTCGGTGTCATTCGCAACGTAAGCTTCAACCGCAATGCAACAATCGACTCGACATACGCTGATGCTGACGGCGGCGCAGGCTCCCGTACGTGGTACTTCAATGAACTTCCGCACACCGTCATGGCATACAACAGCAACTATGCTGACTTCGCCGATGCTGTCGTTCCTACAGGAAAGGTCGACGTGACGGGTATAATGAAGCGCTATAACAGTTCCTGGGAACTCATCATCCGTACCCTCGACGATGTCAAACCTGCCGCAACAGCAATCTATGAGGAAGGTTTCGAAAGCGAGACAGGCGGCTGGACAGCTGTCAACGTTTCTCTTAGCGAAGGTCTGAACTATGTTTGGGGCGGCTCAGGCTACGGTGCCAAGGCATCGGCATACGTCGGTGGCAGCAACCACGAGGCTGAAAGCTGGCTCATTTCGCCGGAGATAGACCTCAGTTCTGCATCTAAGGCAACCCTGTCGATTACTCAGGCAGCTAACTTTATAGGCTCTACGTTCGGTGAGAACTGCAAGATTTTCGTCAGCACAAATTACAGCGACGGTGCTCCTTCCACAGCAAAATGGACCGAGCTGACACTCGACAATGTGCCTAACGCTGACACTAAATGGACAATGGTTACAGGAACGACTCCTCTGAACGCTTATGCCGGACAGAAGATACGTCTCGCCTTCCAGTATGTCAGCACATCATCAACGGCGCCGACATGGGAAATCCGCAACGTAACAATCAAATAGCGCTGTTTCTTATCTTAGCGTATCATCGCTTATAACAGCTTATCACAACTAACAATAACCCAACAAACAAAAAACAAAACCCAGATATGAAAAAGTTAATTCTTTCACTGACAGCGCTGGCAATGATGGCCTTCGCTTTCACAGGTTGCGAAGATGTGCCTATGCCGTACGGTGAGCCGAGCGCAACAAAGGATACAACAAACGTTGTAGTTGCACAGGGAAGCGGCACCGCCGACGACCCTTACAACGTCGCAAAGGCAATGGAGCTTATCAAGGCAGGCACCTACACCAGCGAGCCTGTCTACGTCAAGGGCGTCGTTACTGAACTTTCAAAGTTCAACTCTCAGTTCGGCAACTACACATATTATATAAATGATACCAAGACAACCGACAATCAGCTTGAGATTTACCGTGGCAAGACGCTGAACAACCAAAACTTCACGGCTGAAACGGACCTCAAAGTTGGTGACGAAGTCGTTGTTTACGGAGCTCTGACCAACTATAATGGAACTTCTGAGATGACTTCCGGCAACTACCTCTATAGCCTCAACGGAAAGCAGGGTGAGCCTGTCACACCTACGGCAGCCCCGACCGGCGACGGAACAGCAGCCAATCCATACAACGTTGCAGCAGCCCTGAACCTCATAAAGGGAATGGATGCCGGCGTCAACAGCTCTGAAATCTACGTCAAGGGTAAAGTATCGTCAATCAACGAGCTCAGCACAAGCTTCGGCAACGCCACATATTATATATCTGACGATGGCTCGAGGTCGAACACTCTCTACATCTTCCGCAGCAAGTACCTCAACGGTGAGAACTTCACATCTGAAGACCAGCTGAAGGTTGGTGACGATGTCGTCATCTACGGACCGTTCGTCAACTACATGGGCAATACCCCTGAAGCAGTTGCCAACAAGACCTACCTTGTCAGCATCAATGGAAAGGGAACTGGTGAGACAACAAAGACTGGTCTCGAAGCTACATTCGACGACGGCGAAGACAACTTCACCATTGAGAACGTATCACTCGCCCCGGGTCTGACTTACGTTTGGAAGCACAACGACAAGACCGCAACCACCGCCGGATACATGAAGGCATCGGCTTACGCTTCTAAGAAGAATCTCCCGGCTCAGAGCCGTATCGTGTCTCCGGCATTCAGTCTTGCAGGTCTCACTTCTGCAACTCTGACATTCCAGCACACTGGAAGGTTCTTCGGCAATGTTGCACAGGAGTGCAAGGTTCAGGCATCAACTGATGGCAAGACTTGGACGGATTTGACCGTTTCAGCTTATCCTGACGGAAGCAACTGGAACTTCATCGACGCAACATGCGACCTCAGTGCGTTCGCAGGACAGAACAAAGTCTACATCGCTTTCCTGTACACCAGCACATCAGAAGCCGCTCCTACATGGGAGGTTAAGAACGTAGTAGTGAAATAATTATAGCTAAATAATTTGGCGGGCTGCAAATTTCTTCGTAACTTTGCAGCCCGTTCAGTCTGTCATCGTCAAGCGATGGCGACCGCGACAACGAATTATCATAAACAAAATAACATTAGAAAGAAAATGAAAAAAGGTATTCATCCAGAAAACTATCGCCCCGTCGTATTCAAGGATATGTCCAACGGCGATATGTTCCTTACAAAGTCCACAGCAAAGACTACAGAGACGGTGGAATTTGAAGGCGAGACTTACCCAGTAGTGAAAGTTGAAATCTCCAGCTCTTCTCACCCGTTCTACACAGGTAAGAGCAAGTTGGTCGACACCGCAGGTCGTGTAGACCGCTTCATGAGCCGCTACGGTAAGCTTAAGAAGTAAAACCTCTTCATTAGAAGATACATTATGACTAAGTGCGGTCAAGCGTAGTTGCATATGCGCTTGTTCGCACTTTTTTATTTCATATCCTAACAAAAGACCACCCACCCCCGACCCCTCCCGAACGGGAGGGGTGGTAAACACAAGCATAAAGGCTTTACCTGCCTCCATAAAAAATATCATCACAACTATTCATTCTAACTCAACTGATATGGAAGACACTATTAATAATATATGCCTCGTGAACTATCAAGCTCATAGCAAGGCATTTGGTAATCAAACATCCTCCCCTTGGGGGAGGCTTGGAGAGGAATTTCCTTTTATCCTCTTGTTATTATTAGCTTTGTCCTTCTCTGCCTGCTCGAGTTCCGATGACGACGGAGGAACACCGGCTCCGACATCGAACAATGTCAATTCGAACCTCAGCAATGCCAATCCCGTTGTCCATCGCCTTGAGTTTCCACGTCTGAAAGGAGGACAGAGTCTCGTCGTCACGCATTTCGACAATGGCGAAGTGAACTACAGTGTCGAGTGGGACAGCGTCAAACGGTCGTGCCGCTGGTCAGCGTATGAGCTGTATGCTTCCAACCGAGCAACCCATACGCAACGCTATAGGGCAGGTCGTGGAGAAGTACAATACCCCACAGACCCTAACTTACATTGCTCTACTGCGTGGACTTCAGATGATGATCCATTCTGGAACACAGGATATCAGCATGGGCATCTGTGTCCATCGGCTGACCGTCTTAATTCACGAACATCAAACTATCAAACGTTCTACCTTACCAACATGATGCCACAGTTGCCTGGTTTCAACGAAGATGTATGGGCAAACATGGAAATTTGGGTAAGAAATCAGATAAGCACGAGTTCATCAGACACACTTTTTGTAGTCAAGGGCGGAACAATCGACAATGCCAATCAGTATGAACCAACAACTGTTCACGGAATGATTATTCCCAAATACTACTATATGGCAATTCTGATGCACAACTCGTCAGGATATAAAGCAATGGGGTTCTGGATTGAACATAAAGCAAGTAAAGACAACGGAAGTGCACTTGCCAAGTACGTCGTCAACATCGACACGCTGGAACAGCTCACCGGCATCGACTTCTTCTGCAACCTGCCCGACGACACCGAGAACCATATCGAGGGCCTTCCGCTTGAGAATGTACTGCGGGCGTGGAAGTTCCAGTAAAAGAAAGCACTACACAAGTCAAAGAAGGGAATGGCCTACCCAAGCCCTCCCGAATGGGAGGGATGTTGAATAGTCTTGTTGCAGCGCACGGAAGATGCTAGTCTAACTTCACGCTGTAGCGCATCTACGAAGCGCTGAGTAGTTTCGTATCACTTGATGCATAACCCCTGACTGCGCTATCGCTTGTCCGGGGTTTTCGGGCTTTAATCTCTTCGAGATTATTCCCCCAACGTTTGCGTCCCTCTAAATTTCGGATTAGATGCCAAAAGACAGCCTTTTGGAAAGCTATAGCTATGCGCTTGAATTCCAAAAGGTTATCTTTTAAATTGGTTTTTAATTTATTTTTCCTTCATTTTTAATTTATTTTTCCTTCATTTTTAATTTATTTTTCAAGCAAAAATAAATTAAAAAGCAACGTCAAACTTTAGCTTTGACATTACGAAAGCAAATATTTGACCTCTCCAGGCCTCCCCTCCTGGGGGAGGCTTGGAGAGGAATTACCTTGGGATTTGGAAGGTCTTCACTTGGACTTGGTGAGGAATTCGCCTCTAAACGCAAAACGGCCCCACCGCATTGCGGAGGGGCCGTTGTCGTTATAAAGAATTCTTAATGAAGCAATCCCTGCGATATACAGCGGCAGGGACTGCGATTTTCATTTCATTCGGTGCATTATCTGCGAGGCAGAGCCCATGTCTTACCAGTCATCGGAGTGATGGCAGAAGAGCCGAAGATCTGCGAAGCCTTGCTCGTTACAGAAGTTCCGAAGGCAGCCTTAGCCTCAGAAGTCTGGCGTTTGAAGTCGAAGTAGATGAGGTCATTGTTGTTGGAGCCTATCATGTAGCCCTTGAAAGCAGTGTCGTTGAGCGAGAATCCGTGCTGGCTGGCATTGATGTCGAGCACGAACGTTGAGCTACTAGCGTAACGAACGTAGATATCGCCGTTGTCAGCAATGTACCAATCGAACTTCAGGGTCTGCGAGTCATATACTTTTCCACTACCATCGAGCAAATAGTCGATTTCCGTTCCAGTACCCTTTGTCGCAGTTGTGTTGTTCTGCGAGAATGTCATGTTGGCATAGAAGTTAGACGTCGTGTTGTTGTCGGCACCGTTCGTGTATGCCATCTGACCGTCCCACTCACCTGCGAGGGTCTGCGCCTCATCGATTAAGCTATTGTCATCATCGTCATTACCTCCACCGTGGTTGTAGTAATTGTCGTTCCAGCGGTAGCCGCCGTCGTTGTATCCGTACCACCATGGACCATCATCGTAGTACCAGTCGTCGTCATCATCACAACTTGTGAAGGCAAATGGAATAGCAGCTATAGCTGCCATAACCATGAATTTAGTAAACCTTTTCATATTCTAAGTCCTTTTTTAATTATTCGTTTTCAGCGGCAAAGATAGTGAAAAACCATCTATGCCGCAAGAATAATTTCCCTATTCCGATATAGGCGTTTCCCTATTTGTTTGGGTTATTTCCCATTTACGACAGTTCCGAGGAAGCGGCGCGGAGCCTCCGGAGGCGTAACGTTGCCGTTCGACTTGGCATATCCGTAGTAGAAGTAGCCGTAATCGTAGTCGTCCCAATAAGGCGACGACGTGTGCTGGAGGCGGAACTGTGCCGTGCGGTTGCCAAGATAGATTTCGCCTGTGAAGTAGTTGTCGGACAAGCGGTAGTTGTGTATCTGTATATCGGTGTTCTCTTCGATGAAGTGAATATATATAACCTGTGCGCTGACACGCCATTGTATGTGGTTGGCGACGTACTCGTTAGGCCCCCAAGGGTGATCCTGGTAGTAGTCAACCCAGTAGCCGTCGCCGCTCTTGCACTTGAACGGGTCGGTGGTGAAGCATATCTCGGAGTAAGTCGACATGTATTCCTGACCGCCGTAATCGGTCCAGATGTCCATGTAACCTCTCCACGTCCCCTCAAGGTTCATGCCTATTTCCTGGTCGTCGGAGCAACTTTGGAGCGACAATGTAAACACGGCGGCTAGCGCCATAAGCAGCAATGATGCAATGTTTTTCTTCATTTTTGTTTTTAACTGTAGTTTTGTTTAATCGCGACAAAGATAGTTATTTCCACCGAATATTCAAAATTTCAACTATCATTAATTCTACATTATGATAAAAAATAGGTACTTTTGCAATCGAATGTCATTTAAAGAACTAACTAAAAAGAAGAAAACAGACATGAAGAACTATCTACAAAACTTAGCAGCAGGGTTCGCAATCCTACTCATTGCCCTGCCTGTCATCGCCGACGGCGTTACCCACATCTGGACAATCGGCGACTCAACGATGTGCAACTACAAGCAAAATGAGGAGCGCCGCGGCTGGTGCCAGGAGCTGCCTCTGTACATCAACGCCAACGCGAAGGTACATAACCACGGCCACAGCGGCTACAGCTCGAAGCAATTCTACAACTCGCAGAACGACTGGGGCAAGACTATCGACAGCATTCAGGCAGGCGACATCCTCATAATTCAGTTCGCCCACAACGACGAAAAGGGCAAGGGCCTCGACAACGACACCGTGAAAGCGCTCGGCTGC
Organism: uncultured Prevotella sp.; assembly: GCA_900314455.1. Taxonomy (GTDB): domain Bacteria; phylum Bacteroidota; class Bacteroidia; order Bacteroidales; family Bacteroidaceae; genus Prevotella. The sequence continues at coordinate 20,126 of OMVI01000009.1, forward strand.
ACTAACAGCGTGGACAAGCGCGGAACAACTCCTAACGGCTCTTACAAGACATATCTGAAGAAATTCATCGAGGAGGCACGTGCCAAGGGTGCCACTCCGGTGCTCGCCACCAGCATCTGCCGCCGCAAGTTCGACACCAACGGCAACATAACCCGCAGCGGACGCCACGACCTCGGCGACAGTTATCAAATCGTGGAGAACAAGAAAATCGTAAGCGGACCAAAGCTTTCTGCCGACGACCACACGATGGACTTCTCCTATCAGCTGGAGCAGGTGGCTCAGGAAGAGAATGTTCCGTACATCGACCTCATGACGGTTACGAAGAACGAGTGGGAACGTCTCTATGCCGCTGGCGGTGTCGACAGTGTCAAACAGTACTTCCGCACGCACGAAACGAACGACGAAACGCACCTCAACGAGCCTGGTGCACAGCTCGTGGCGAAGATGGCTGCAAAGCTGTTCTACGACGGTGACACTCCGCTGAAACCTTTCATCAACACTGAGGCAGCAGGGATTACGACCAACGGCATCAGCAAGGCAAATGCTGAAAGTGCGACTGTCGTCAGCAAGACATACTATTCGATTGACGGAACGGTACTCTCCCACCCTCTCGACAACGGCATAACGATTGTCCGCCAGAAGAATTCCGACGGCTCGGTGACTGTCAAGAAGGTTGCAGGGCGTGATTTTTAATATTATTTTGGAAAGCATTTTATACCATTTCGAAAGAAAAACCGTAATTTTGCAGTGCATTCAGAATACACAAGACACATCAATACAAGAAACTAAAAAAGATGAGAACAGTTTATGATTTCTCTGTCAAGGACAGAAAAGGAAACATGGTAAGCCTCAAGGAATATGCCAACGAGGTACTGCTTATTGTCAACACCGCCACCCGTTGCGGCTTTACTCCAACATACACGGAGCTCGAACGCCTCTATGAGACGTACCACGCACAGGGCTTTGAGATACTCGACTTCCCTTGCAACCAGTTCGGTCAGCAGGCCCCGGGTACCGACGAGAGCATCCATAACTTCTGCAAACTGAACTATGGCACTGAGTTCCCGCAGTTCAAGAAGCTGAAGGTCAATGGCGACGACGCAGACCCTCTGTATAAGTTCCTTAAGGAGCAGAAGGGTTTCGCTGGCTTCGACATGACCAACAAGATTGCTCCTGTACTCGTTGAGATGTTCGACAAGGACAATCCGGATTGGCGCGAGACTCCTGATATCAAGTGGAACTTCACCAAATTCCTTATCAACAAGAAGGGACAGGTCGTCGCTCGCTTTGAGCCAACAGAGAAAATCGAGAACGTAGAGGCAGCAATCAAAGAAGAATTGGCTAAGTAAGGAAGTCTCCCCAAGCCCCTCCGAATGGAGGGGATGTTGAATTGTTCTGTGGATAAATGGGCATAATACCATTTCTATGAAGTCACGGAGCAACAACAATATGACAGGGAGAGGACCGAGTTCATGAACTCCATGGGCTACAAAGTTCTTCGATTTACAAACAAAGAAGTTATAGAGGACATGGAAAATGTCATCACGACCATTATCTACAACTTTATATAATCAATTAGGAACAGACTCAAATGTTTAACAAAGATACTAACATCCCCACCAAGCGGGGGGGCTTGGGGAGGCTCGAGAATGGTTTGGGCAGGCTTATTATCATCGGCTCCGGTCCCGCAGGATACACAGCAGCCATCTATGCAGGACGTGCCAACATCAAGACGGCACTATACTGCGGCATGCAGATGGGCGGACAGCTCACGACAACGACTATTGTCGAGAACTTCCCGGGCTATCCTGAAGGCATAGATGCCAACCAGATGATGATGGACTTGCAGACACAGGCAAGCCGTTTCGGTGCTGAGATACGCGACGGCATCATCACCAAGGCCGACTTCTCGAAGCGTCCGTTCATCCTGACGACAGACCGCGGCGAGGAGTTGGAAGCCGACTCCGTCATCATAGCTACCGGAGCAAGTGCCAAATACCTTGGTCTGGCTGACGAAGAGAAGTACAAAGGCAAGGGAGTGAGTGCCTGCGCCACATGCGACGGGTTCTTCTACCGCAAGAAGACGGTAGCTGTCGTTGGCGGAGGCGATACTGCCTGCGAGGAAGCATCTTACCTTGCAAGTCTCTGCGAGAAGGTTTACATGATTGTGCGGAAGCCGTACTTGCGTGCCAGCGATATCATGAAGCGTCGCGTTGAACAAGCCAAGAACATCGAAATTCTCTATGAGACCAACACGCTTGGACTCTACGGCGAGCAGGGTATCGAAGGTGCACATCTTATATATAGGAAGGGTGAGGCCGACGAACGCAAGTATGACTTGCCTATCAATGGTTTCTTCCTCGCTATCGGACACAAGCCTAACACCTATGTGTTCAAAGGTCAGCTTGAGCTCGATGCACAGGGCTACATCGTAACGAAGCCCGGCACGACGAAGACAAGCGTTGAGGGTGTGTTCGCAGCAGGCGATTGCGCCGACCCGCACTACCAGCAGGCTGTCGTTGCAGCAGGTACTGGGTGCATGGCGGCACTCGACGCTCAGGCTTACTTGCAGTCGCTATAAGACGAAAGTACGACTTACATATAACGGCTTGTATGCTATCAAGTGGCATGCAAGCCGTTTTTTCATGCCTCAATGTCAAGATGTCAGCCTTGATTGTCATTCTGTCAGCATTTCTCCGTTGGTATGAAGGTTGCATATTCATTGGTGTAAGAAAGAAAAAATATAGGAGATTTAAGATATGTATAGAAACAGTTGGTTACCGGAAGTTTTCAATGACTTCTTTGATAATGTAAGCATGCCGAAGGCAAATGCCACGGCACCGGCTATAAACGTTCTTGAGAGCGCTGATAAATACACTGTAGAACTCGCCGCCCCAGGTATGAGCAAGGAGGACTTCGACGTTAACATCAACGCCGATGGAGACCTGACGATCAAGATGGAGAAGAAGGAGGAAAAGAAAGAGAACGCCCATTATCTCCGTCGCGAGTTCTCTTATTCAAAATATGAGCAGACGCTTATCCTGCCTGATGATGTCGACCGCGAGAAGATTGGAGCACGCGTCGCTGACGGTGTGCTGACCGTTACGCTTCCAAAGGTCAATCATGAGGAGCAGAAGGTTACAAGAACGATTGAGGTTGGATAATCAACCTCGTGCTCAACGCCCCTCTACAGGGGCAGACGATACATAAATAGAGAGTTTTAGGTTTTAGAGAATAGGTGTTATTTCGATATTTATTGTGTGATTGTTAGATTTTTTTGATAAGAAGCCTGAATGCGTGAGCACTCGGGCTTCTTTGTGTTTAGACGTGCCTCCACAAAGAGGAGGATGTTTAATAACCTAAAAATAGAATGCGATTAATTGCGATATTGAGGAAATATAATTACCTTTGCAAACTACAAAACTTCAATTAGGTATTCAAGCTTTCTCCCGTTTGGGGTGGCTTGGTGAGGAATTTTTATATGGTAATCAACATCTTATCCATCGTAATCGGCATCGCTCTGGTGCTGTGGGGTGCCGACCGGCTGACCGACGGAGCTGTTTCCGTGGCTCAGCGCATGGGCGTTCCGCAAATAATCATTGGTCTTACAATAGTAGCTTTCGGCACAAGCATGCCGGAGTTCTGCTCCAGTCTCGTCTCGGCGCTGCACAATCAGCCGGGAATGGCTGTCGGTAACGTGGTCGGTTCGAACATTTTCAATGCGTTGCTAATCGTCGGTGCTGCAGCCGTTGTTGCTCCGATATCGATTCTGAAGTCAACGGTGAAGCGCGATATTCCGTTCGCTCTCATCGCGTCAATACTGCTTGTATTCCTCTGCGGCTTTGATGGGAAAATCCAATGGTATGATGCCGTCATCCTGCTGGTATTCTTTGTCATTTTCATGGTTATGACTTTGCGTGAGGCTAAGGCTGGTAAGGCTGACGGAAGTGAAGATAACGGCGAGAAAAAGGCGATGAGTCCCCTCATGTCTGTTGTGTGGATAGTCGTCGGTTTAGCCTGTCTGATTGGTGGTAGCACTGTTTTCGTGAACGGAGCGTCGGAACTTGCCGCTGAGCTTGGTGTCGAACCGGCTATCATAGGCTTGACTATCGTGGCAATGGGAACGTCACTTCCAGAGCTTGCCACAAGTGTTGTGTCGGCAAGAAAGGGAAATAGCGGTATCGCAATAGGTAACGTGCTGGGCTCGAACGTATTCAATATTCTGTTCATCCTTGGTATTACGGGAGTCATTTGTCCGCTCGACATCAAGGGAATCACGCCTGTCGACCTCTCTGTCATGACGCTTTCGATGGTTCTTCTGTGGCTGTTCTCATATACGAAGTTGACCATTGAGCGCTGGGAAGGTGTCGCGCTGATTGCCATCTTCATCGGTTACATGGTATGGCTGATATAGTCCTTTTGACTTAGACGATATAAACAAAAATCCCCATCAAGCGCAAATAAAGCTTGATAGGGATTTTCTTGTTCCTTAATCCGTATGATTCTATTTTATAACCTTTGCAAGTTCGCTCTGCAACTGTTCACCGCGGAGGTCAATGGCGATAATCTTTCCTTGCGGGTCCAGCAGTATATTGGCAGGGATTGAGTTAATTCCGTAGACGCTGGCGGCGGCACTATGCCATCCCTTAAGGTCCGACATCTGAGGCCATGTCATTCCTATCTGCTTCACGGCAGCAGTCCATGATGCCTTGTCAGAGTCGAAACTGACTCCTACTATCTCGAAGTTCTTGTTCTTATATTTCTCGTAAGCGCTTACAACATTCGGCATTTCCTGACGGCACGGACCACACCATGAAGCCCAGAAGTCGACAAGTACGTACTTGCCTTTGCCTACATAGTCGGACAGTTTGACCGCTTTGCCGTTCATGTCATTCATCGACAAGTCCTTGTATTGTAAGCCTGGGTGACGGTTTTCGAGTCCTGCAAGCAGACGCTTTGCCGTCTTCAGCTGCGGCTCGTTATAGTATCCGCTCTTCGAGTCACATATTTCTTTCAGCTCATCGTAGTCGAACAGATATGCAGCGTCGCCCCCGAGGAACTGCGCAGGGTACTTACTGTCCTTGAAGTTGTGTACTATCTCGAGCAGAAGCGACTTGTACTGTGCTTCAAGACTGTCCCCGCGTTGGTTTATACTTGTGATACGGGCATCGCGTTCGGGAGAGTTGGTGGTATCGTTGGCAACAACCTGTATTTCTTTCATTAAGTTGTTGATTTCGCCAACGACTTGTCCCATGCGGTTGTTATACCACGCCGTATCGTGAGCAACTACTTCGCCGTCTGCCGTCGGAGTGTTGGTGCCCTGTCCGCAGGCCGTCAGTATCTGTACTGCAAGGCCTGCAATGATTACTATTCTCTTCATTTATATATTGTTTTTACTTCTTAATTGTGTCCGTAGCCGAAGCTTTATGCTCAGCTGCCTGTGCCTTTGCGTTTGCCTGAATGGCATTTTCCTTACGGTGATACTGCATGACCTTCTTGCCGAAAAGTGCTGCCATAGAGTCGGTTCCGAGGTAAACAAACGTGCCATCGTCGAAACCTACGTCCTTCTGAGGTATTCTCTTGCCTTTGTCATCAACAGTATCCTTGTAGAGATAGAGCCTTCCATTGATTACATGCCAGCTCGTATAGTTGGTCACCAACGGATAACTGACAGGGCTGTCGTCGTCCAACGTGTTCTCCTTGAATATCGTTCCAACCGGACTAGCTTGGTAATGGCGCTTCAAAGTGAAACCGTACTCACGCGGAACCATGTACAATGCCTTCATTGAATCTGTCATGGCAGCTTCGGCTTCCTCTGCAGTCATCGTGGCAGTAGGCTTCACCTTCGGTATGACTTGGAACGTCCACGTTCCCTTCAGTTCGTCAAGGTCGATGACAAGTGTCGCCTCCTTCTTGTTCTTTGGGTTCACCATAAGTCCGACCCAGTCCCCTATTGACAGCGAACCGAATATCTGCTTGCTTCGCGTTGCGTTCAGAATGTCGTATGTAACGGGGTCTCCACCCTCATTAGGAAGCAGCACTAGCGTCGAGTCGTTTGTCCCGTCGCATGCCAATCCGTAAATTGTGTGGTCGCCTTTTACACGTGTGTCTGTATCAATAGCACTCTTATCACCCTGTGCATCATTAGCGCAGGCTGCCACAAAAAGAGCTATGAGGCAGACTATTATTATTGGAAGTTTCTTCATCTATAATGTTTTATTATTGCTCACATACTATATCAACGTGCAAAGTTAATGCAAAAATGCCCAAAATACAAGCCAAAAGTTGCAAAAAATGGGTGCTATCAGTTACTAATTGGATTTTTTTAGGTAATTTTGCACACCCATAGTGCATTGTCAGGCACGGTGGACGATAATTCGAAACAAAAGAAACATAAAGATATTTCATTTCAAATGGGAAAGAAAATTCAGTTCAGTCTCGTTTACAGAGACATGTGGCAGAGCTCTGGAAAGTTCCAGCCACGCAAGGACCAGTTGGAGCGTATCGCCCCGGTTATTATCAAAATGGGATGCTTCTCGCGTGTAGAGACAAACGGCGGAGCCTTTGAGCAGGTACAGTTGCTTGCCGGCGAGAACCCAAACGACGCCGTCCGCGCTTTCTGCAAGCCATTCAACGAGGCCGGAATCAAAACTCACATGCTTGATAGAGGACTGAATGCGCTGCGAATGTACCCCGTTCCGGACGATGTTCGACAGATGATGTACAAGGTTAAGCATGCGCAGGGAGTCGATATACCAAGAATCTTCGACGGACTGAACGACATTCGAAACATAGCACCTTCAATTAAGTGGGCCAAGGAGGCAGGAATGACACCGCAGGGAACACTCTGCATCACCACATCACCTGTCCACACGCTCGAATACTACAGCAAACTCGCCGACGAGGAGATAGCTGCCGGAGCCGAGGAGATTTGCCTCAAGGATATGGCAGGTATCGGTCAGCCAGCCTTCCTCGGTCAGTTGACGAAGATGATAAAGGACAAGCATCCTGAAATCGTTATCGAATACCACGGTCATTCAGGTCCAGGTCTGTCAATGGCGAGCGTCCTCGAGGTTTGCAAAAACGGCGCCGACATCATTGATACAGCAATTGAGCCACTTTCATGGGGTAAAGTTCACCCTGACGTAATTTCCGTTCAGAGCATGCTTAAGCACGCAGGCTTCGACGTTCCGGAAATAAACATGGACGCATACATGCAGGCCCGTGCACTCACACAGGAGTTCATCGACGACTGGCTTGGCTATTTCATCAACCCGCAGAACAAGGTTATGTCTTCACTTCTGCTTGGATGCGGACTTCCTGGTGGTATGATGGGCTCAATGATGAGCGACCTCGGTGGCATCCGCGGTACCATCAACAACCTCAGAAAGAAAAAGGGCGAGCCGGAGCTGAGCGTCGACGACCTGCTTATCAAGCTCTTCGACGAAGTCGCCTACGTATGGCCACGCGTCGGATATCCACCACTTGTAACTCCATTCTCTCAATACACGAAAAACATTTCACTCATGAACCTGCTCTCAATGGAGCAAGGCAAGGGTCGCTACGTTTACATGGACGACTCTATGTGGGGAATGATTCTCGGCAAGAGCGGCAAGGTTCCTGGTGAGATTGCACCTGAACTGAAGGAGCTCGCCAAAGAGAAGGGATACGAGTTTACTGACGTTGACCCGCACACACTTCTCGAAAACAAGCTCCCTGAGTTCCGTAAGGAAATGGAAGAGAACGGCTGGGACTTCGGCAATGACGACGAAGAGCTCTTCGAACTCGCAATGCATCCGGAGCAGTACCGCAACTATAAGAGTGGACAGGCTAAGAAGAACTTCCTCGCCGACCTGCAAAAGGCAAAGGATGCTAAGCTTGGCGCGAAGGTAAGCATCGAAGAAGCCACTGCCTTCAAGCACGCTAAGGCTGACGCCATCGTTGCTCCTGTGAAGGGACAGATATTCTGGGAGTTCCAAGGCGACGGCGAGGCAGCACCTGCCGTAGAGCCGTTCATTGGCAAGGAATACAAAGATGGCGACGCTTTCTGCTACATTCAGGCAGCTTGGGGCGAGTTCGTCAAGGTATCAGCAGACCTCGGCGGCCGCTTGGTTGAAATCAATGCCAAGCAGGGCTCAAATGTCCGCAAAGGCGACGTCATAGCTTATATTCAGCGAGCTGAATAAACCCAAGACCTCCCCAAGCCCCTCCCAAGGAGGCGTTGCTTAATTCCCATATTAAATAAATGTAGCTTGGGTAATCAAAAGCCTCCCCTTGAGGGAGGTTTGGTGAGGTTGTTTCTTTATGGATTATCAGTCAATCATAGACAAATACTACCCCGAAGACAACAAACTTCGGTGGATACTCATAACGCATAGCACGCTTGTCATGAAGCGTGCTGTGCGCATTTGTGATGCCCATCCTGAGCTGAAGATGGACCGTCAGTTTATTATCGAGGCGGCAATGCTGCACGACATCGGCATCTGCAAGTGCTACGCGCCCGGCATCGAATGCTTCGGCACGGAGCCATATATCTGCCATGGACGTTGCGGAGCCGAAATGCTGCGAGCCGAAGGATACCCCCGTCACGCACGAGTGTGTGAACGTCACACCGGAGCGGGGCTCACCTGCAAGGAGATAGTTGAGCAGAACCTTCCCCTTCCCCATCAGGACTTCCTGCCTGAGGCACTCGAGGAGAAAGTCATTTGCTACTCCGACAAGTTCTATAGCAAGACTCATCCGGAGCGCGAGAAGACCTACGGGCAGGCAGAGCACAGTCTTGCAAAGTTCGGCGAGGACGGATTGCAACGCTTCCGTCAGTGGCATGAGATGTTCGAAGGTGACCATCACGCCTAGAGAAGGTGACCATCACACATAAAAAAGCCTTCAAAAATACCATAAAAAAGGTCTTGCTTTCTTATTTCCGACGCAAAGAAAACGAGTATTTTCCTTTGTGTTTTCACTCGTTTACACTACCTTTGCAAAATTATTGGCGATGCGTATAAGAACGACCATATTGCTTTTGCTCACAGCTGTTATCGTTATGATGGCTGGGAGTCTTACGTATAGAAACGTAACGCCGATATTCTCACTATCAAAAGATACCGTCAACGTTGACACACACAAATTGCTTGGAGCAATGAAAGCCTCTGAGGGCGACACCGTTGCAGCCAAGGACACCATCGTTCTTGACTCTCTTCACCAGGCAATTGAGGCCCACAACAAGCAGATAGACGATTCCCTGCGCGCCGACAGCATTCAACGCTCCAAGAAGAACGGTATCGAAGCACCCGTAAAATATTCCGCCAACGACTCCATAGTTTATGATGCTACCACCGGCATCGCCCATCTGTACGGCTCATCGAACGTCGACTATCAGAATATGAACCTCAAGAGCGAAAAGGTTTATATAAGTCTGGACAGCAGTTTGATACGCGCAACGGGCATAAAGGATACTACTGCCGCATTCATCGCAGAGAATGGCGACAGCATTAAGGGAACTCCTGTGTTCAAGATGGGCTCCGACGAGTATCAGAGCGACACGATGGCGTTCAATTACAAGACCAAAAAGGGACTTATCCGTGATGTTTACACAGCCCAGGACGACGGTTACATGCGCGGAGAGATTGCCAAACGCGATTCAACTGGTATCATATATATGCAGCACGGACGCTATACGACCTGCGACAAGCCCCATCCCGACTTCTACATAGCACTGAGCCGCGCCAAGGTACGCCCAGGAAAGGATGTCGTTTTCGGCCCTGCCTACCTTGTGGTCGCCGACGTTCCGCTTCCACTTGCCATTCCTTACGGTTTCTTCCCATTCTCAAAGAAATACTCATCGGGCTTCATCATGCCAAGCTACGGTGACGAACAAGACCGCGGCTTCTACCTTCGCGACGGCGGATACTACTTCGCCATGAGCGACAAATGGGACCTGAAACTTCTCGGCGAGATATATACCCGTGGCTCATGGGGCATCAGCGCTGCCAGCAATTACCGCAAACGCTACCGCTACAGTGGCTCTTTCTACTTCAGCTATCAGGACACCCGTACCGGCGACAAGGGTCTTCCCGACTACAGCAAGCAAGAAAGCTTCAAGATACAGTGGAGTCACCGTCAGGACGCAAAGGCCAATCCGTTCAGCACTTTGTCAGCAAGCGTGAACTTCGCGACGTCCAGCTACGAGCGCAACAACCTCACAAGCATGTACAATCCACAGACTATGACACAGTCGACACGTACATCTTCAGTGAGCTGGAGCACCATGTTCTCAAGCATCGGAATGTCTCTTAGCGCAACAGCGAACCTCAATCAGAACATGCGCGACTCCACCATAGCGATGACTTTGCCTGACCTGAACATCAGCATCTCGCGTTTCTACCCCTTCAAGCGCAAGCACGCCGCCGGCAACGAGCGCTGGTACGAGAAGATTTCAATGAGTTATACAGGTCAAATAAGCAACTCCATAACCACAAAAGAAGACCAACTGCTTCACTCCAACCTCATAAAGGACTGGCGAAACGGCTGGAACCACTCTATACCGATACAGGCCAACTTCACATTATTTAATTATATAAACGTCACTCCTTCGTTCAACTTTTACGACAGGATGTACACCAAGAAGGTGAACCGTTCATGGGACGACTCGCGGCAAGCCGAAGTGACAGACACGACGTATGGTTTCCACAACGTGTATAACTGGAACTTCGCCGTATCAGCCAACACGAAGATATACGGTTTCTGGACTCCCAACCGCAAAATCTTCGGCGATAAGCTTCAGGCAATACGCCATGTCATAACTCCACAGGTGAGTTTCACGTACGCACCGGACTTCGGTCAGCGCCGATACGGTTACTGGGACAGCTACCAGTACACCGATGCGAACGGACAACTTCACTATGTCGAGTACTCCCCGTACCAGAACGAGCTTTACGGAGTGCCTGGACGCGGCAAGAGTGAGAACATTTCGTTCGACATAGCCAACAATATCGAGGCAAAGATAAAGAGCGACAAGGACTCCACCGGTGTCAAGAAGATAAGTATTATCGACGAGTTGGGCATCAACATGTCGTACAACGCCGCCGCACCTATACAGCGTTGGAGCGACCCGACGGTACGTTTGCGCCTTAAGTGGTGGAAGAACTACACCTTCTCCATGAACGCCCGGTTCGCCATGTATGCATACGAGCTCGACGAGAACGGCAGACCATACGTCGGCAACCACACAGAATTCCACTTCAACCGCTTGCCCCGCTTCCAGGGCTTCAGCCAGAACATCTCGTTCACCCTTAATCCGGAAAAGCTCAAGGAATGGTTTGGTCACAGCGACGACGACGATGATGACGAGGACTACGACGACGGAGAAGGAGTCGATACGGACATAGAATCGAACGTCGACGACACACTTGAGAAAGGCAAGCACAAGGCTAAGAAAAAGAACAACGGCATTGCCGAGACCGACGCCGACGGATATATGAAGTTCTCAATGCCTTGGTCGCTGACTTTCGGCTACGGTATCACGATGCGTGAGAACACCAGCGGAAGATTCAACTACAAGCACATGCGCTATCCGTATAAGTTCACTCAGACACTGAACGTCAGCGGCAACATCCGCATCAGCGACGGATGGAACATCACCTTTGCTTCCGGCTACGACTTCGAGAACCACGAAATGAGTATGACAACTGCCAACTTGAGCCGCGACCTCCACTGTTTCAACATGAGCGCGTCGATAGTCCTGCGTCCGTACACGAGCTACAACTTCACATTCCGTTGTAACGCGTCGACGCTGACCGATGCTCTGAAATACGATAAGCGCAGCGGCATAAGCAACGCAGTGCAGTGGTATTAATGAAAAAAATAACGCACGATTTGTTGCGAGTTACAAAATAATTGCCTAAATTTGCGTGTCATACAATGGTAACCTACCACTGGCGGCTCGTAACCAAAAAACTTTAAACTAATAAAACCATACCAATATGTTAGACGTAAAAGCAACATTGAAGGACGCTGAAGCACGAATGGTGAAGTCAGCGAAATATCTTGAGACCGAATTGTCACGCATCAGGGCCGGAAGAGCTAACCCCGCTATCCTCGACCAAGTACGTGTGGAATCTTACGGACAAAAGGTTCCAATCAACCAGGTGGCATCTGTCAGCACTCCTGACGCCCGCACAATCGCCATCCGCCCTTGGGACAAGAAGGCAATTCGCAGCATTGAGAAGGGTATCATGGACAGCGAAGTCGGCATAACACCTGAGAACAACGGTGAGGTGATACGCCTCAGCATTCCGCAGCCAACACAGGAGCGCCGCAAGGAACTTGTAAAGCAGTGCAACAAGCTTGGCGAAAAGGTGAAGGTCGAGGTTCGCAACGCCCGCGCCGAGACTAAGGAGAAGCTGAAGAAGGCTATCAAGGAAGGTCTTTCGGAGGACAACGAGAAGGACGCCGAGGCAGACTTGCAGAAGGTTCACGACAAATACATCAAGCAAATCGACAACCTCCTTGCTGCAAAGCAGAAGGAAATCATGACTGTATAACCCGTTTTATCCACCGTAGAGTCTTTCCCTGCGGTGGATGTTTTATTACCGCTTGGGTTATAGCGGATACACATTATATATATTTTATGCACGGACTGGTAATCAAGAACACAGGCAGCTGGTACACGGTGAAGACCGACGAAGGGGCTATTGTCGAAAGTAAGATAAAGGGGAACTTCCGCCTCAAGGGCATCCGCAGTACCAATCCCGTTGCCGTCGGCGACTATGTTGAGATAACGAAGAACCAGGAAGGCACGGCATTCATCACTTCCATCGACGACCGCCGCAACTATATCATACGCAAGTCGCCGAACCTTTCGAAGCAGAGTCACATTCTTGCAGCCAACCTCGACCAGGCTTTCCTGATGGTAACGGTGAACCATCCCGTCACGTCGACAACGTTCATCGACCGCTTCCTTGCAGGAGCCGAGGCTTACCGCGTTCCTGTGACTCTCGTGTTCAACAAGACCGACCTACTCGATGAGGACGAGCGGTGCTACCAGAAGGCGATGATAAACCTCTACGAGACAATTACTTATCCGTGCATAGAGATAAGTCTTGCTCACGAAAAGACATCTGAAGGAAGAGACGGAGCCGAAGATGCTGCCGCAAAACTTCTTCCTCTTCTAAAAGACAAGGTAACGCTGCTGAGCGGAAACAGTGGCGTTGGCAAGTCAACGCTTATAAATACGCTTATCCCGGGTGCCCGTCAGAAGACGGCAGAGATAAGCGACGCCCACAATACAGGACTTCACACAACGACATTCAGTGAGATGCTGGAACTGCCCGATGGCGGCTACATCATCGATACGCCAGGAATAAAGGGCTTCGGAACGTTCGACATCGAGCGAAGCGAGCTCACCAGCTACTTCCGCGATATCTTCAAGTTCTCGAAGGATTGCCGTTTCTCCAACTGCACGCATACCAACGAACCCGGTTGCGCCGTCAAGAAGGCAGTTGAGGAGCATTATATCTCCGAGAGCCGCTATAACTCCTACCTCTCCATGCTAGACGATAAGGACGAGAGTAAGTACAGAGAGGCATTCTAGTAAATTCCTCACCAAGCCCATAAAAGAAAAGCATACCAATCCCCACCAAGCCTCCCCCAAGGGGAGGATGTCTGATTACCTAATGCCTCTTTGCGCATAACTATAAGGTGATTAAACATCCTCCCCTTGGGGGAGGCTTGGAGAGGTCTCAGGAGGAGACTTGATGGGGTCTCTGTTTTTGTTCTCTTCTGTTACTTAATCGTAATCGTATACTCACTCATGAAGCTTGAGCCGGGGAGCAGTTGGTTCATGAGATACTTATCCTTGAACTCACCGTCGAACTCTGCCCAGTCGTGAATGCCGTACCAAGGCTCTATGCATACGAACGGCGCATGCTTGCCGGTAGGACTCCAAATACCAACTGCCGGAGTCTTGATGTCAAGTGTTACGACCGGCTTGTCGTCGTTATCGAGCAGCTCTATGTGGCGGAGCTGACTCTTATCGAAGATAACAGCATCGTCGGCGAAGCTCTCTTCCGTGAACTTCCATACTCCATTGTCCGTCTTCACAGGGAAATGACCATTGGTTATGCAGCCGCCGGTGTTGCCATAGAGGCGTTGCGGAGCCGGATTGTCAAAGCGGAGGCGTCCCTCAAGGTGCTCGCCCTTCTTTGCGCCAGGTACGCGGAATGCCGGATGGCCACCAATCTGGAAGTAGATAGTCTTTGTATCGGTGTTCTCAACGTGCCAGATAACGTGAATGGTATTGCCCTCAAGGCGATAGCTTATGGCAAGGTTGAAGTGGTATGGATAGTTCTTCAGAGTTTCCTCAGAGTCGGTCAGCGCGTATGTAATGCGGTCGTCACCCTTCGCAATGAGTTTGAAGTCGGTATCGCGGGCAAAGCCGTGGCGGCTCAGGTGGTATATTCCACTCTCCGTGCGGTAAGTGTCCTTCCACAGTCCACACACAATTGGGAAGAGGATTGGTGAGTGACGGTTCCAGTATTTCTCATCGCCGTCCCACAAATACTCGTTTCCTTCTGCGTCCTTGATTGACTGCAATTCTGCTCCATGCTCCGAAATGGTCAGCACGAGCTTATCATTCTTGATTTGTTCCATAATAGATATTATTTCATTGATTTTATCTTTCCATCTTGAAAGCTACTCTACAAAGTAGCTTTTTGTGTTTATCGCTACAAATTTAGGAATAAAAAACGAAAGCAAGAAACAAACGATGATTTTTTTGAAAGCACACAGTCGGAATGCCGCCGCAATCCTTTGGGAATATGAAAGTTATCCTTCGCCGATGTCAAAGTTCAAGTTTCGTCTTAAAAAATAAATTAAAAATGAAAGAAAAATAAATTAAAAATCAACCAAAAATAAATTATTTTTCCCACAAAAATAAATTAAAAAGCAAGGCAAAACTTTACCTTTGAACGCTTAAAAGGCAAGATGAGACCTCTCCAAGCCTCCCCCATGACCTCTCCAAGCCTTCCCCTTGGGGGAGGCTTGGAGAGGAAAACCGTTGGGCTTCAGAGGGTCCTAAATTTTATTAGCTTTTCTTTTGCCAATCCAAGTGTTTGATGTAACTTTGCACTATGGCAAATCGGAGAAGCAAGAACAAATTCCGCGCTGTCCGCGACTACATCCTTATAGCACTATCAATGATAGTAGGGTCGCTCGGATGGTGCGCATTCCTGCTGCCCCACCACATCACTATCGGTGGCGTCGCAGGTATTTCGTCAGTCGTATTGTGGGGCTTCGGCATCCCCGTACAATACACGTACTTCGCTATAAACATACTACTGCTTTCGGCGGCACTGATAGTCCTCGGCTGGAACTTCTGCGTACGGACTATTTATGCAGTGATAATCTTCACCATAAGCACGTCGCTTGTACAGTCGGGAATGTCAGGACACGTCCTATTTGCCGACGAACCGTTCCTTGCCTGCATCGTCGGCGGAGTGCTGATGGGACTCGGCATGGGCGTAGCACTGCAATGCGGCTCCAGTTCCGGAGGCTCCGACGTCATCGCGGCGATGATACACAAGTACCACGACTACTCCCTCGGACACGTCATTCTTGCCTGCGACCTTTGCGTCATAACGTCGAGTTACCTCGTGTTGGGCTCTTGGGAGAAAGTCATCTACGGCTACATAGTCCTCTTCGTCATGAGTTTCTGTGTCGACTACGTTGCCAACGGTGCCCGCTCATCGGTCCAGTTCTTCATCGTCTCACAGAAATGGGAAGAGATAGGACAAGCTATCAACAACGATGTCGACCGCGGCTGCACCGTCATCGACGCCCATGGCTTCTACACCGGTCAGCCAGTCGGAATGCTGTTCGTCATTGCACGTCGCACTGAGTCGCGTGGAATATTCCAGGTTGTAGCCGACATCGACCCACAGGCGTTTGTCAGCCAAAGTGCCGTCAGCGGTGTCTATGGCATGGGATTTGACAGATTGAGGATTAAGAAAGGAGCTTCACGCTCACTGCCGAATGGTAACAAGAAAACGAAGGAAAAGGATAATGTCTGAAAATACAAAGATACAGAATACACTCTTTGGCGAGCCGGCCGACACTTTGAAGGAGAAGAAAATCGCCGTGCTGCTCTCTGGTGGCGTCGACAGTTCCGTTGTCGTCTACGAACTCGTAAGCCGTGGACTGCATCCCGACTGTTTCTATATCAAGATTGGTCCGGAAGAGAAGGAGGAATGGGACTGCAACTCTGAGGAGGACATGGAGATGGCTACATCCGTTGCACGCAAGTACGGCTGCAATCTTGAAGTTATCGACTGCCATAAGGAGTATTGGAGTCAGGTGACGAAGTACACCATGGACAAGGTTCGTGCCGGACTGACTCCTAATCCGGACGTGATGTGCAACCGCCTGATAAAGTTCGGAGCCTTCGACGAAAAGCGTGGGCACGACTATGACTTGATAGCGACGGGACACTATGCGCAGACGGAGTGGATTGACGGCAAGAAATGGCTCACCACGAGCCCTGACCCGGTGAAGGATCAGACCGACTTTCTCGCACAGATATACCAGTGGCAACTGAAGAAGGCGATATTCCCGATAGGACACTACATTAAGGACGAGGTGCGGCAGATAGCTGAGCGCGAGCATCTTATCAACGCAAAGCGCAAGGATTCGCAAGGTATCTGCTTCCTTGGCAATATCGATTACAACGAGTATGTGCGCCGATACCTTGGTGAACAGCCAGGCGACATAATCGAATTGGAGACCGGCAAGCGCATCGGCGAGCACCGCGGACTGTGGTTCCACACCATAGGGCAGCGCAAGGGGCTTGGTCTTGGCGGCGGACCGTGGTTCGTTGTGAAGAAGGATGTAGACAAAAACATACTCTATGTCAGCCACGGCTACGACCCGGCGACGGCATACAAGAGCGACTTTCCTATCCATGCGTTCGACTTTCTGACAGAGGGCGTGACGGAATTGCCTAAGCGTGTGACGTTCAAAATTCGCCATACGCCCGACTATCACCCTGCAACGGTGGAGCAGAAGCCTGACGACGGCAATTCGTTCATCATTCATTCCGACGAACGGATACATGGCGTCGCGCCCGGTCAGTTCTGCGTTGTCTATGACGAAAACCACCACCGCTGCTTCGGAAGTGGAGAAATAGGTGTGGTATAAACCGCAGGCAGTAGCATAACCTTTTTTATGAATATCTCCCAAACGCCCAAGTTGTGCGCCCCTGCAGTGGATGATTACATTACCACAATGGGTGTTGACGGTGGACTACTGTATCTGTTTCTCCGGCCAGTTGACGAGATACAGATGGCGGGTGGCACGTGTGAAGGCGGTGTAAAGCCAGTGTAGGTAGTCGGGAGTCAGCATCTCGTCGGTCATGTAACCTTGGTCGATGTACACGTCCGACCACTGTCCGCCCTGTGCCTTGTGACATGTGACGGCATAGCCGAACTTCACCTGCAACGCATTGTAGTACGAGTCCTCCCTCATCTGTTTCATCCGGTCCTTCTTCAGAGGCACGTCGGCATAGTCCTCCATAACCGCATTGAAGAGTTTATCATTCTGTTCGCGTGTCAACGCTGGCGACTCGGATGTCAATGTGTCGAGAATGACCGTCGTTTCGAGTTCGAAATCATCGTAATCGGGGAACTCCAGTGTGACATCGGCAAAGTGGAAGCCATACAAGTCACGATAGTTGCTCACGCGGCGCACCACTCCCCTGTCTCCGTTGGCTATGAATGGCACCGGAGCCTTTAGTTCCGGGTCGAGGTATTTGTTGCGGACGACCATCAGAATGTCACCCGTCGTTAGCAGTTCCTCTCTGTCCAGTATCGTGTTGCGTATCCCTTGGTTGTATATATTTGCGCGTTTGTTGCTACGGGTGATAACAATCGTATCGTCCATGCCAGCCGATGCGTAGCTCGAGCCTAAGCTGTCGATGAGCTCACTGCCCGGAACGACGGAGATGTCGGTGAAGTTCTGTAGGCTTACCTTCGGCAATTCTATCTGCATATCGCCAGCCGTGGGAATCAGATTGCGCACCGACGTGGCGTTCCAGAGTATCCCCGAGCCTTCGCCCTGACGCAAGACCTCTGTCAAATCACACTCGCTGACGTCCAGTCCGTAAGCTCTGAGAACGGCAGACTGCAACGCCGGGCTTTCGCTTTCGCCCACGGGAGGCAGCTGCGCCTTGTCGCCGATGAGCAGCAGGCGGTCGTTACGTCCCTGGTAGACATAGTGTATCAAGTCGTCGAGTAGTCTGCCGGAGCCGAAGGAAGTACTTTCATGCCCCTGGTTTGAAATCATTGAGGCCTCATCGACGATGAACAGCGTGTCGCGAAACAGGTTGTCGTTGAGGTTGAAGAGCCCCGACGGACCGTCGAACGAGCGCTCACGGTAGATACGACGGTGTATGGTGAATGCCTCATGACCACTGTTGAGGGCGAAAACCTTTGCCGCACGTCCCGTCGGAGCCAGCAGGACGACTTTCTGCTGCAAGCCTTTCATGGCACGGACGATGGCACCGGCGAGTGCCGTCTTTCCCGTTCCGGCAGAGCCGCGGAGTATCATTGCACTGTGAGGGGCGCACGACGTGGCGAAACGGGCAAACGTCTGTATCGCGTTATTCTGCTCACAGGTTGGCGTAAAAGGGAATTCCCTGTGTATGCGGTATGTTATTTCGTCTTCTACCATTAGTTTATTTGGAAATATTTTGTACCTTTGCAATAATTATAATAATAGTCACAAAGTTACGAATAAAAAACGAAACGGCTTTGAAATTCAATGTTAATTACATATTGATAATATGCGTCGTGGTGCTGCTGGTGCTCTGCGCGCTCAGCATTATTTACCCTAACAGTTGAGAGATATGGACACTACAGCCTACAATGACCCGTCGAATCTGAAGCTGTGGCTCACGATACGCCTCAGCCGAAACACCATGAGCCTTGCCGTCGGCGACCCGATGAAGGACGGGAAGATGGTTTATGAGCCTTACGAAATGAACGGCACGGTGTCGGTGGCTGCCAATCTGCGCGAGGCTTTCGACAAGTCGGAACTGCTGCAGAGCGGCTATAAGAATGCCGTCGTGCTTGCCGACAGTCCCGTTATGCTCGTTCCGAAAGACGAATACAAGGCAGAGCAGGCTCCGGAGCTGTACCGGTACACCATCAGCGGACATGACAGGGACGATGTTCTGTCGTCGGAGATGACTGAAACAAATGCTGTTGCGGTCTTCGCCATAAACCATGACGTCGCAAACGTACTGAAAGAGCACTTCGAACTGCTGCGTATCATGCCGTTGCAACAGCCGGTATGGACTCACCTTTACCACCGCAACTTCACCGGCGACAGACAAAAGCTGTTCGCATGGTTCCATGACAGGCAGCTGAGCGTGTTCCGCTTTGAGCGCGGACGGTTCCGTTATGCCAACAGTTTCGAGTGTACGCATGCGCACGATGCACTCTATTATATATTATATGTATGGAAACTGCTCGGCATGAGCAATGCCGACGACGAGTTGTACCTTGCCGGCAACATGCCGCACGCCGAATGGCTGAAAGCCAATCTGGGTAAGTTCCTGCAACGGTCGTTCACCATCAACGCCGCTGCCGACTTCAATTTGAACGAGATGGCAAAGCGTGCTGATATTCCATACGACGTTAAAGCATTGTACTTGAAAGAGAAATGAGAGTTATAACAGGAATATACAAGGGACGGAGGTTCGACATTCCAAGGACGTTCAAGGCCCGTCCGACAACGGATTTTGCAAAGGAGAACATCTTCAATGTGCTCATGGGGTACATCGACTTTGACGATGCGACTGCGCTCGACTTGTTTTCGGGCACGGGAAGCATATCGCTCGAATTGCTGTCGCGCGGCTGCCGTGAGGTTGTCAGTGTGGAAAAGGACCGCGACCACGCCCGATTCATAAGTCAGTGCATGCAGAAGATAGGCGCCGACAACGACGTTCTAATTCGTGGAGATGTGTTCAAGTACATTGAAAGTTGCCACCGCAAGTTCGACTTCATATTCGCCGACCCGCCATACGCGCTTCCTGAGTTGCCAACGATACCCGATAAGGTTTTTGAGCATGAGCTACTGGCACCCGACGGGGTCTTCGTCTTCGAGCACGGAAAGCACAATGACTTCTCTGAGCACCCGAATTTCAGGGAGCATAGGGAATATGGCTCGGTCAACTTCTCTATCTTCAAGAACAAAAGGGAGGACGGAGAATAACGCAATGGACAGTCAGACGAAACAGATTCTGCGTGACCTTGCTGACCGATATGAGACTGCCGACTTCATAAATGGTGACCCGTCGTGGTTCATGCATCAAGTGGAAGGACGTCGGAACCAGGAGACTATCGGTTTCATAGCTTCGGTTCTGAGCTACGGACGGCGCGACATCTTCATGCCGAAGGTGAACGCATTGCTTGAAAACAGTAATGGAGAGCCTTACCAATGGGTAAGGGATGGCAAATATAAGGATATTATTCCTGACAATACGGCGTGCTTCTACAGACTCTACAACAACAAAATGATGCTGGCGTTGCTCAATGGCGTGCAGCAGATGATTGTGGATTATGGTTCGATAGGCGAATATGTGAAGCACGAAACACCAAGCCACAACGCACTGGATGCACTAAAGGCCATCGCCGTTTACTTCCAGCAAAGGAACATCAAGGGTATGGTGCCGGCTCCATTGTCATCGGCTGCGAAACGTCCGTGCATGTTTCTGAGGTGGATGGTGCGCGATGCATCGCCCGTAGACATAGGAGTGTGGGCTGATTTCATTGACAAGCGCACGCTATACATACCCCTCGACACGCATGTTCTGCAAGAGGCGCATTCGCTCGGACTTGTTTCGGGCAAGACAGCAGGATGGGGAACTGTAGCCAAACTTACCGATGCAATGCGTGAGGTATTCCCCGACGACCCGGCAAAGGGTGACTTCGCACTATTTGGTTATGGTGTTAACAAGGATAACGGGTAAGATTCGGATTGAGAGAAGTCACTGTATTAAGTTTTCATAGAAAATAAACTCTGTACCGGAAAGACGATTTTGAGGTAACAGCCATATAAAAAACAAAACGCAACTCCAAGCCAATTGGAATTGCGTTTTATTATGTTACCATGAACAAATTCTTTTGTTTACCCGATTTCTCGCTCGAAACCTTTTGTCTAAAAACCTATGAAAAAACCTTTTTCTTACCACTTGCAAAGATACACTATATTTCGTTTACGGCAATGATAAGATGTTTCAAATAGGTGTATTGAATGTTACAATCGATTGCAAAAAGGAACATTTTATACGCTTTCTATACCTTTTAGCACATTTACGGCTTCATCCACAGAGTTCACATTGGCAACTACCATCTGCCTCTTTCCGTTCTTCTCACGGAAGTTACAGCGGCGAACGTTCTGCTGGACATAGTTGATGATTTTCTCGAAGGCCTTGCTCTGATAGAACATGCTGCGCTGATTGCTGACGAATTGCATTAGCATGCGGCCCTGTTTCAGTATTATCTTTTCGCAACCAAGTCGTTTTCCGTAGCGGCGGAGAGGAACGACTTGCATCAGTTCGAGTCCCTCGTGAGGCACAGGGCCAAACCTGTCCTCAAGGCGTTGGCGATAGGCAGCGAGCGAATCGTCAGAGTCTATGTTGTCAAGCTCACGATATAGCAACATGCGTTCTGAGCTTCCGGGCACGTAACTGTCAGGGAAGTACATCTCAAGGTCGCTCTCTATGGCGCAGTCGTCGACGAAATCGTCACCCGAAAGCTGTACGCCGTCTTGCAATTCGTCCTTGTACAAGTCTTGGAACTCGTCGTTCTTGAGCTCGGTGACTGCTTGCGAGAGTACTTTCTGGTAGGTTTCGTAACCCAAATCCTCCATAAATCCGCTCTGTTCAGCACCAAGGAGGTTGCCGGCACCACGTATATCCAAATCCTGCATTGCAAGGTTGAATCCACTGCCGAGCCCCGAGAAGGTCTCAAGAGCCTCAAGACGGCGGCGTGCCTCTGTGTTCAACGCTGCCAACGGAGGGGCAAGGAGGTAGCAGAATGCCTTCTTGTTGGAGCGGCCAACACGTCCTCGCATCTGGTGGAGGTCTGAAAGGCCGAAGTGGTGGGCGTCGTTGATGATGATGGTGTTGGCGTTAGATATGTCAATACCATTCTCAACGATTGTCGTCGAGAGCAGAACATCATAGTCGTAGTTGATGAATCCGATGATGATTTTTTCCAATTCCTCGGGGTTCATACGCCCATGCCCGATGGCAATGCGGCAGTCCGGCACGTACTTATGTATCATGTCGGCTATCGTTTGCAGGTTGCTGATGCGGTCGTTGACGAAGAACACCTGTCCATTACGGCTCATCTCGAAGTTTATCGCGTCAGTAATGACCTCGTGATTGAATGTCGTTACAACTGTCTGGATAGGATAACGGTTTGGTGGCGGAGTACGTATGATGCTCATATCACGTGCTCCCATCAGTGAGAATTGCAACGTTCGGGGTATCGGGGTGGCACTCATCGTAAGCGTGTCGACGTTCGTTTTCAGTTGGCGAAGTTTCTCCTTGGTTGACACTCCGAACTTTTGCTCCTCGTCGATGATAAGAAGTCCGAGGTCGTGCCACTTCACTTTCTTGCCTATTAGCTTATGAGTTCCGATGATAATGTCTATCTTCCCAGCCTCAAGGTCTGCCAAAACCTCACGCGTTTGCTTTGCGGTGCGGGCTCGGGAGAGGTATTCGACACGCACAGGCATGTCCTTCAGTCTATCCTTGAACGTCTGATAATGTTGGAAGGCGAGCACTGTAGTCGGCACGAGGACCGCCGTCTGCTTGTTGTCGCACGCTGCCTTGAATGCGGCACGTATAGCTATCTCTGTCTTACCGAAGCCTACGTCACCGCAAACGAGCCTATCCATTGGCTTCGCCATTTCCATATCGTGCTTCACATCGGCAGATGCCTTGCTCTGGTCGGGCGTGTCTTCGTAGAGGAAAGATGCTTCGAGCTCATGCTGCATGTAGTTGTCGGGGCTGAAGGCGAAACCTTTCTCACGGCGGCGCTTGGCATACAGTTTTATCAAATCACGTGCAATGTCCTTTATCCGCTTCTTTGCACGCTCCTTCATGCGGTCCCATGCGCCGCTGCCAAGTACCGAAAGCTGGGGCGGTTCACCACTGTCACTGCCGCGATACTTGCTTATCTTGTAGAGCGAATGGATGCTGACGTCGACGATATCGCCACGTTTGTAGACGATGCGTATCATCTCCTGGTAGCCTTGCGACTTGTCGTCGTCGCTGACAGCACCTCCGTTCTTTGGCAGCGGAACACGGACGAGACCGGCAAACTTTCCGATTCCGAAGTCGACATGTACGAGATAGTCACCTGGTTCGAGCTCTTGCAGTTCCTTCATGGTAAGCGCCATCTTGCCGGCACGTGCCTTGTCGGAACGCAGACTGTACTTGTGGTAGCGGTCGAATATCTGATGGTCGGCGAAGAAACATGCCTTCAGGTCGTTGTCAACGAAACCTTCGTGTATCGTTTTGTTTACTGGTTCGAACGGAATATCTTTCCCTTGGTCGCTGAAAATATCCGCAAGGCGCTTCGTTTGCTTCTCACTGTCGGCGAGAATGTATATCTTGTATTGCTGAAGGAGATAGTCGCCGAGTGCCTTTTCAAGAAGTTCGAAGTTCTTGTGGAACAGCGGCTGCGGCTCGGTGTGGAATGTTATCGTTGCTTGCGGAGTACCGGTAGGACTGCTGCCGAATTCGATTCTGCGGAACTTGGAGGCGTCTTCGGTGAACTGCATGGCTGTGATGAGCTGCGATTCTTTCTGCAAGTTCTTCCTGATTTCATCCTGTTCGACTTCCGTCTTGCCCTCAAGCTGTTCGGTGAGAGCCTGCTCAGAGAAGCCTTCATCGTATATTTTCTGAACCGCATCGTGAACATACATGAAGTCTTTCATCACGATTGAAGAGCCCGTTGGCAGGAATTGCAGGAACGGGACCTTCTCCTCGGCAACCTTGGAGAGCTCCGGTACGATTTCTATCTCCTGTATCTTATCATGCGAGAGTTGTGATTCGACCTCGAAAGTGCGTATCGTATCAATCTCATCGCCAAAGAAATCGACACGGTAAGGCAGTTCAGAGCTGAACGAATAGACATCTAGTATACTTCCACGGACGGCAAACTGTCCCGGCTCATACACATAATCAGTTTCCTCGAAGCCAAATTCACGAAGCGTTTTCTCAATTTCTATGACGTCAACGGTATCCCCCACCTTCAGCGGCAGCGTCCTTTCGTCAAGGCGTTTCTTGCTTACGACGAGTTCAGCTATTGCCGATGGCTCGGTTACGACGTACAACGGCGTGCCGCCATCGTCGCTTTTGCGGCTCAACCGTGCAAGGACTTCAGTGCGGAGGATGTCGTTTGCGGCATCACGCTGACCGTACTTGACGGCACGGCGATAACCTGACGGGTAGAACAACACGTTCTTCTCGCCCAGCATTTGCGTCAAATCGTGATAGAAATAGCCAGCCTCGTCGGCATCTTGCAGTATGAACAGCACCGGTGCCTTTGCCTTATTCGCTATCGAAGCGAAAAGAACGGGTGCAGAAGACGCAAAAAGTCCCTGAAGGAAAATAGTCTTAATGGACTTTTTTTCCAGGGACGTCGCAAGTGCCTTCGCCATCGGCGTCGAGGCATATAAAGCAGTAATGTTATCTATATTCATGCCTTCCCCGCCCCCTCCAAAGGAGGGGAGTCGGACAATTGTTATGTTTCTATATTGGCTATAATGTTATTTCCTACAATATTTATACTTCATCAGCTTCCCCGGAAAAGAATTTTGCGGAACGTCAAAACTACATCTTAAATCATTAAAGATAGACAAGAACCACAGAACTATTAATCTTCTCCACTCCTTCGGATGGGCAGGGGGAGGCCGCTTGTGAGTCTTTATTTCTCTATTTTAGGATATTTCCTGAACCAACCGTCCCACCGCAGGCGCATGACACCAAAGAAAGCTTCGGAGAAAATGCCACCACTCATCTTGCTGGTGCCCTCGCGGCGGTTCACGAAGACTACCGGAACCTCCTTTATCTTGAAGCCTATCTTGTAGGCAGTGAACTTCATCTCGATTTGGAAAGCATAGCCCTTAAAGCGGATTTTGTCGAGAGGAATGGTCTCAAGGACGCGCCGGCGATAGCAAACAAAGCCTGCCGTGGTGTCGCGAACGGGTATTCCGGTTATCAAGTTGACGTACCGCGAAGCATAGTAGCTCATCAGCACGCGGCCAATCGGCCAGTTGACAACATTCACTCCTGTAACGTAACGGCTACCGATGGCAACATCGTAGCCTTCATCATGTGTGGCATGGTAAAGGCGCGGAAGGTCGTTAGGATTGTGACTGAAGTCGGCATCCATCTCGAAAATGTAGTCGTAGCCATTCTCCAGAGCCCATTTGAAACCGGTGATGTACGCCGTTCCAAGTCCCTGTTTGCCGCTTCGCTCGATTATAAAGAGACGTCCGGCAAACTCCTTGGCCATGAGTCCCTTCACGATATCAGCTGTTCCGTCAGGGCTTCCGTCGTCGATGACGAGTATATCGAAAGCCTTCTCAAGTCCGAAAACGGCACGAATGATTTTCTCAATGTTCTCTTTCTCGTTGTATGTCGGTATGATTACTATGCTGTCACTTTTCTCCATGATACGTCATTTATATATTATACAATGTATGAAGACAATGCAAAATTACACAAAAGATAGCAGAAAGCACAATTTAATTTGCTTTTTTGTCTTATATCAATTATTTGATGGACTTACTGGTCGGGATTTTCGACATATCCACGGTACTCCGGTGCAAGCCCGCTCATGACCGAATCATATGCCTCCTTCATCATCTGGCGCTCGTGTTCGTCGTGTTCCTTATACGGAATGGGCTTATGTATGGTCAGCGTCAACGGATGCCAGAGGACCCAATATATGTCTTTCATGCGCGGTTTGACGTTGAACGAGCCATTGATGGTCAACGGACAAACAGGCAGTTTCAGTTCGTCGGCAAGCATAAAGGCACCCCGGCGGAACTTGCCCATGTGTCCGGTGAAAGTCCGCGAACCCTCCGGGAAGACCACAAGGGACATTCCGTCGCGAAGTATCTCACGTGCATTGTCATACGTCTGACGAATTTTGCTAGGTCCACTGCGGTCGACATAGATGTGATGAGCATACTCGCACGCCACGCCAACAAGCGGAATCTTGCGCAGTTGCTTTTTCATCATCCACTTGAAGTTGCGGTTCAGGAAACCATATATCAAGAAAATATCGAATGCGCCCTGGTGATTGGAAACGAAAACGTAGCTTTGCCTGGGGTCGAGATTTTCCCTTCCAGTGACGTGAACAGGAAGGAGCAGCAGCCAGCAGGTAAGCCTTGCCCATATCTTTCCTGGGTAATAGCCCCAGAAATGGCCGTTGCCGACAGCGCATCCGACAACCGTTACTATGGCGGTGATGATGCTCAGCAACAGGAATATCGGCAGAAAGACGAACAGCTGATATATTCTGTAGATGAATGTAAGTAGGTAGTGTAAAGCTTTCTTCATATTATTTAGTCATGTTTTGAGGTATCTTGTTTTGTTCAATTCTAACTCTTGCGGTGCAGTGTGATAACTGCAATCTCGTTGGGCATATTCAACCGGAACGGGACGAGCCCTCCCAATCCTGCCGTGACATACAGATAGCGACCGCCGTGATTGTAAAGTCCGAAGTCTTCGTGTTGCGACAACTCCGTCGGACGGAACCCGAGGATTTGCATTTGCCCACCGTGGGTGTGTCCGCTGAGCGTCAACTGCGCATGCGTTCGTGGCAGTACGGCCCGTTCCCAAGCAGAAGGGTCGTGCTGTAGGACAACCACGAAGGCTTTATCCCCTACCCCACGGAAAGCCTTCCGCCAATCGGCACGCTGCGGAAACGGCGGCAATCCGTCGTTCTCCGTACCCACAATCACTATCGAGTCTGGGCGAACAGCATTCGCATCACGGCTCTTTCTGTATATCGTAAGGTGCTCATTGTTAAGCACCGTCCACCCAAGACTATCGCACTCATACGTCAGCAGTTGACGCATCATTGCCTCCTTGCGTGCCAGAGAGTCCTTGATGTATTCGGCATAGTCGTGATTACCGAGTACGGAAACTGTTCCGCGCATTGCCGGAGCTATCACGCTGCGCATTGCCAGCACCTCCCTCGGACGCATGTTCTGCAAGTCGCCGGTGAAGCAAAGCAAGTCGTAGCGTTGCGAACGAATACTATCCATCTCCGCTTCCAGTATCTTCTTGCGCCAGCCATCGAACGTTCCGAGGTGCAAATCGGACACTTGCAGAATGCGGTAGCCGTCGAACGACTTTGGTAAATCAGCAAAATAGACGTCGATATGACGCACACGAATGCGCCCGATACCTATCGTCAGCCCGTAGATATATGCCGCCACGGCAAGCACTCCGGCTACAAGTCCGATGTAATGCCCATAGTTCCGATGCGTCGGAATTATCGTCTTGCGTATCACCCAGCCCAAAGAAGAGCACAAAGTGAATATCGCCTTCGGTCCAACGAACAGCCCCACGAGCAGCAAATACAAGTTCAGCCACGTCAAATCGGAAGGAGCGAAACTGCGTATTGAAGCCAACGCGCACGTATAGACTATCATTATGACACACGGAGTCCACCATAGTATGCGCTGCCATATCTTTATATGGTAGTGCTTTCGGAAATAATGCATGTCGATATACAGGTCTGACAGCACTATAACGAGTATCAACGGTATGGCAATCCTCTGTATCAACGATTAATATATCAACGTTTTACCTTTCTACTTTTTTACCTTTTTACTTTTTCATAAGGTTGCTTTGCAGGAACTTACGCACCATTTCGACAGGCAACTGACGGCGTCGTGCATAGTCGCGGAGCTGGTCCTCGCCTATTTTCCCTAGCTCGAAGTAACGCGCATGGGCATTGGCGAACATGAAACCGGACACACTTGAATGCGGTATCATCATTCCGCTCTCAGTCAGCCTTACGCCAATCGATGGCATATTGAGGATGTCCGAGAGAATGAAATTCACACTCGTATCCGGCAGCGAAGGATATCCGATAGCCGGACGGATGCCCTGGTACTTCTCGGCGTGCGTCTCCTGCATCGTCAGATGCTCATCGGGAGCATACCCCCAGTAGCGTCTTCTGACCTCCTCGTGCATCTTCTCCGCCGTACCCTCAGCCAAACGGTCGGCAAGGGTTTGCGAAAGCATCTGACTGTAAGGGTCATCCTTGTTGTCGTCTGTCATCGAAGCGTCGACCGTTGTACAGAATAGTCCGACCTTATCTTTAATCCCAGATGACAGCGGACGAACGAAATCGGCAAGGCAAAGGCACGGAGCACCATTACGAGATGGCTGCTGCTGGCGCAGCATTGGTATCCTGACACCATCGACAATGATGTCGTCGCCGTCGCTGTTGGCATCGAAAACGCCGAACACCGCATGCGTCTTGTACCTTCCGTCCATATCGCGTAGCATCGCCAAAGCATCGTCCTTGAGTTTCTGCCGGGCGTCCTTTGGCTTGCCGTTCATCGACCATGCATAGAAGAAATACAACCAGTTGACGTACGGTTCTATGTCATGAACGGAATACGACAGCCTCACCACGGTATGTTTCATCGAACGTTCCCTTATTATATATAATGTGTCCGTTGCAAATTGTCTGCTCAACGCGCCACCGGAATTCGTGCCCCTCCATCGGGCTCCACTTGCAACTGCTCTGTATGACGTCTTTGTCGACAGTCCACGGACTATCAGGGCGCACAATAGCGACGTCCGCCTGATAGCCCTTACGCAGATAACCGCGCTTCGAGACATCGAAGAGACGCGCCGGATTATGGCACATCAGCTCCACCAGACGTTCTATTGTGAGCACTCCTTCGTCGACTAGCTCAAGCATGGTGACAAGCGAGAACTGCACCATAGGCATACCGCTCGCCGCCTTCCGGCAGCCTCCCTGCTTCTGCGACAGCAAATGCGGGGCATGGTCGGTTGCGATAGTAAATATCCGTCCGTCGTTCAACGCCTTGCGAAGAGCCTCCCTGTCGTCCTTGCTCTTTACTGCGGGATTGCACTTTATGAGAGCGTTCTTCGTGGCATAGTCGTCCGACGAGAAGAACAAATGGGCTATTACAGCCTCCATCGTTATCTGCGGAACACCTCCATCGGCAGGCTGCGGCATCGCAAGCGACAGTTCCTTAGCCGTGGAGACATGCGCAACATGGAAACGGGTGCCGAACTGACGCGCCAAACTGACTGCCAAAGCAGAGCTCTGATAGCACGCCTCCTCGGAGCGGATGAGCGGATGCAGAGCCACGGGAGGGTCCTCGCCGTAAGCCTTCTGCATCATTTCCATGTTCTTTTTTATAATGTCGTTGTCCTCACAGTGTGCCATCAGAGGCACACCGAGAGCCGCGCAAGTCTTGAAAACATTAAGGAGTGAACCGTAACGGTCGACCAACATATTACCCGTCGACGAGCCCATGAAGAGCTTTACGCCAGGTATGCGGTGGAAGTCGAGCGTCCCGAACGTCTCGGCATTGCTGTTTGTAGCACCGAAAAAGAAACTGTAGTTGACGTGGCTGTCGTGTTCCGCACGGCGGAACTTGTCGTCCAGCGCCTCAGGCGTTACCGTTGGCGGATTCGTATTTGGCATATCGAAGTAGGTGGTGACACCTCCGTAGGCGGCAGCACGGCTTTCGCTGGCTATCGTAGCTTTCTCCGTCATGCCCGGCT
The DNA here is from genome assembly GCA_900314455.1 of uncultured Prevotella sp. Classification (GTDB taxonomy): domain Bacteria; phylum Bacteroidota; class Bacteroidia; order Bacteroidales; family Bacteroidaceae; genus Prevotella. Next base: position 49,986 of record OMVI01000009.1, read on the forward strand.
CACGAAAGTGTACATGCTCGTCGATGACACCCGGCATAACGAAACAGCCCGTGGCATCGACCGTCTCGTCGAAATGACCACGGGGTACATCGTTTCCTTCGATTATGTTTTCTATTTTTTCACCGTCAATGACAAGCGAACCGATGAACTTCCACCCTTCATTGACAATTGTTCCACCGTAAATGAGCGTCCGCATGTCAAATAAATTTTATTTGGGGGCGGTACTGTCGCCAGCCATCTGGTTAGGTGTTGGAGGTGCAGGAGCCGCTCCCGTCGTTGTCGGGTCGGCCGTTCCAATCTGCGGCGTGGTGTCAACCATACCGTTTCTTTCGTCCTGCAACTGCTGAGCCTCAGCGTAGTACTCCTTTATGAACGGATTGTTCTTGAACGCGGGGGTCGCCTTGCTCATCACGTCCTCTACCCAAGGCGAAAGCACCGGCTGAGGATACAGTGTCGTAGCGACCATTAGGAAGATGCCCGGACCAAGCACATTGTCGAAGTTTTCGCTAACGTACTTCATCAGAAGCTCGTCGACCCGCTCGTTGAGTTTGTCCGACTGGGCTGCTATCATAGCGTTAGCCGAGTCCTCACTCATACCGTCCATGATGTACTGCGAGTGCTTGCTCGACAGCGCCTGGGCGTCGTTTAAAATCTGATTGAAACTATGCAGGAACTTATAAAGCTTGTCGTTGAGAGGTGTTCCGCCGATAAAGCTCTGCGTGTCGTTTATCTTTACATTTATGCCGCCGCTTTCGAGGACAACAGGAATAAGACTTTGGTCATCCATATAGATACCTGCCCAACTCGTACTGTCGACTCTTCCGGAGAAAGCAAACTCACCGTGGACGACGTCGCAAGAGTCTACTTTCTCCAAATCGCCCGTCTCAGCGTCCTTCGGAACCTTGAGATACAGCTTCTGTCCGTCCATCATCGATATGTTGGACGTGCCTGTTATGTCGTACGTTTTGCCGCAAGACACAAGCGTGACTGCTATTATTGCCGCATAAAGAAGTTTCTTCATCATCTTGTTCATTCGTAAAGACAAAAGTACAATGTAATAACGAAGTGTGGAAATAAATTTATGCTATTTAAAACAAAGAACTATTCTTTTATGTTTTTTTCAGCATTTCCGTTGCCGCCCTCAGCCTTCCTCTCCAGCTTCCTCACCTCGGATGAAATGCGGTTGATGGCATACAGCTCGAGAAGCGTAGCTATAAGCAGAGCCACGACCCAGTTGTTGTTGATATAGCGGAGATACTTTATGTGCATCTCGATATTCGGAACGTCGCCGTCGCCATAGACTAGGGGCTGATAAATGAAGTGCCAGCTGTTCTCGACCATCAGCAGTCCGGATACGATAAACGCTATGTCGGCAATCGTAAGGATGGTACGCAAGCGGCGGATAGTGACGCTTGTGCCGTCGTAACGCTGCATTATCTGCATGACGGCAAAGAGGACGGAGCCTGCAAGGAATGCCACGGCAAAGGTTTTGGGTGCCACGCCGAAGACATAGAGGCCCACGCTGACGACCATCAGCGCACCGCCCATAACGAAAAGAATACTTTGAAGTCTACTCAGGGGTCTCATCGTTGGAACTATTGTCTGTGTTTTTCTCATCGGAACTGAGGACGAAGATGTCCTCGTTGTCCTTCTTCATGAAGTAACGCTCACGGGCAATGCGTGCCATCTCCTCAGGGTCGCGCTGCATGCGCTTCAGCTCCTCGGAGTCCTTTTGGTACTGACTCTCGTACTTTGCAATTTCTGTCTTCAAGTCACTAATCTGGTATTCCAGCTCAATATACTTCATAATACTGTCCTCATCGAGAAATCCGACGATGAGAATACATATTATTGTGGTGATTTGATACTTAAACCGCCTTATCAGTTGCCATATATTTGAGACTATCTTGCCCACGTAACGTTGATTATTTGTGCAAAAGTAAGAAATAAATCGCAAACAAAGAAAATTTTTAAAGGTAAAATGGTTAAAAGCGAAAAAAGTAAAAAGGTAAATTCTTTTGCCGTTTCCTGCGATTGCAGTAACTTTGCAATGTAATACGATCTCAAAATGAACGCGAAACGAAACATAACATACCGTGCCATAAAGCTGCGGCGACTCGCCACGCGCCACAAGCGTCTGTGCTTCATCGTTGGTGAAGTGCTGCTCGTGTTGTTGCTCGCATGGCAGCTGTGGCCGCTGTCCGACAGTGAGACCGACCGCCTTCAGGTCGACATGCTCATAGAAACCTACTATGAGGTTTCGGCGGACGGACGCCCCGTGTTCACCTTTGCCGACATCAACGATACTGCTCAGGTGTCAGGAGGGGCAGTTGATGCCGACTCGGCGGTGACGCGCAAGATGCAGGCGCCGGGCTTCTGGGTCAACAGGATAGCGTTCTTCCCGTCGTGCTTCGGCCGTATCATTACGTATTCAGCACCGAAGCCGAAGGACGTAGTTTCGTGGAACAGCGACCGTCTGCACCAAATGCTCTTCCGGCAGTTCATCCGCTCGGAGCGAGAGCTTATAGGACTACAGCGCATGCGCAACGAGCTGCACTACTACAAGCGCAAGCACGGGGTGTCGGACTATGGCTACAACCAGATTTCGGAGTTCTCGGCTACCATCGACAGGCAGGTCGACACACTGCAAAGCATTGTCGATACGCTGCAAAGCATCAGTCCGAAGGCTAACCTTACTATAAGATATGTGACGCGCTACACGGCTCTGAAGGCGTCGAAGAGCGGTAAGGCGATAAACCGTCAGTGTACTGTCAAGGACACGTATGACGACATGTTCAGTCTCGTTCAGGTACAAGGACACTCCAGTCCCATATCTGTGACGACACGCCTGACCATCACCGACGGTATGTCGCGAGTTCTGGAGCGCAGTCAGGTGACGAAGAAGGCGGTGAAGGACACGAAGGGTATCGTTGTCGTGAACGACTCCACGGGCACGTACTTGGGACAGGTCGACAAGCAGAAGCATTACAGCGGACTCGGAAAAATGTACTACAACGACGGGGCTTACTACGAAGGCTACTGGAAGGACGGGCAGCCCGACGGCTTCGGATTCCTCGTTTCGCCAACCGACTATATGAAGGCGGGAACGTGGAAGGCTGGTGTCTTCAAGGGCGAAAAGCTCACCTACGATGCCAACCGAATATATGGCATCGACCTTTCGCGCTATCAGCACGAGAAGGACGGCGCAAAGTTCAACATCGACTGGAACAAACTACGCATCACGAACTTGGGAACGGCAACGGACAAGAAGATTGTCGGCAAGGTCGACTACCCTATTTCGTTCATGTATATAAAGTCGACGGAGGGATGTACGGTCTACAATGGCTACTTCGCCGCCGACTATGCCATGGCGAGGAAGAAGGGAATACATGTCGGGGCATACCATTTCTTCTCGACAACGTCGTCGGGCAGGCAGCAGGCGGAGGAGTTCATACGCAAGACGAAGTTTAATAAGGGTGACCTTGCACCCGTTCTTGACGTCGAACCAACTGAAGCGCAGATTGCCAAGATGGGTGGTGGCGGTGTGCTTCTGTCAAATGTCCGTCAGTGGGTCAACACTGTTTACTCGCGGCTGAAGATACGTCCGATTATCTATATAAGCCAAAAGCAGGCTAACGAATATCTCTCAACGGCTCCCGACATAACGGGTAACTGCCTCATTTGGGTAGCCCGCTATGGCGAGTATCAGCCGAACTTGAAGCTCGCAATTTGGCAGTTGAGCTCGGACGGACGTGTCAGCGGCATCCACGGATATGTCGACATCAATGTCTTCAGTGGCTATAAGGACCAGTTCCAGGAGTTCCTCAGCGCGCATACGTTCAAGTAAAAAAGGATAAGACCTCCCCAAGCCCCTCTCAAATCCTCCCCAAGCCCCTCCCAAGGAGGGGATGTTTAGACACCTTGTAAACATGCGCAAGAAGGCATTAGGTAATCAACATCCTCCCGTGGGTGAGGCTAGGAAAAGTCTTCGTTTGTTTTTTCTCTTGTCATCGCTTAACTTTCTGAATATCAAAGGATAAGTTTTGAGTTGGTTTTTAATTTATTTTTGTTCGAAAAATAAATTAAAAATGGAGGAAAAATAATTTATTTTTATTTGGTTTTTAATTTATTTTTCATTACCTTTGATGCCGAATCGCAACGCGAAACATAAACTATGGCATTCCAAAAGGTAATCCATGACATTTCAAAAGGTAAACCACGGCGAAAGCAAAACACCTTGCCTTGTGAGGCAAACGGACAGCCACAAGGGCCGTCCCTGCTGTGGATGGCATGGTAGACTTAGTGGTTATGGATGTACATATTAATCAGTTGACCAACATACAATAATATAATAGGAATTAATACTTAATTTTTAACCCGTCTTCCACACAGGAAGCATAAAACAAGAAACATATTATGTCAGTACAAATCAGATTGCAACAGAGCAAGTTCAAAGAGGCTAACCGCGGCGGTAAGTGGCACGCACGCACAGTGAACACGGGTGATGTGACAACGAAAGAAATCGCAGCCGAAATCCAGGAAGAAACTACCTTCACACGCGGAGAGGTCGAAGGCTTCATTACGGAGCTCGTCGACGTCATCGCAAGGAACCTCCGCTCGGGCCACACAGTTGTCATCGATGGTCTAGGACGCTTCCGCCTCAGTGTCGAGAGCACTCCTGTCGACGACCCGAAGGACTTCAACATCGCACGCAACGTGACGGGTGTGAAGCTGAAATTCGTCCCTGCCGGTCGCCGCGACAGTGACTCGAACAAAAAAGTCGACGACTTCGGCGCCGGTGTCCACGTCAAGTGGTTCGAGGAGTAACAGCCCGCAACAATACTGTCATGCAATTGGACGGCCTTTACGACTGTCCAATTGTCTTGGAAATAACATCAAATATCCAAGTCGACTGTAAGACATCCAATGCAGGGGCGTCCCTTGTGGGCGCCCGATTGCCTATCATCTATTACACATTATATATAATATGACAGCCGAAGAAGCGAGCGGCTCTGTAGCCATATCTACACAAGGACCTGTAAAAATGGCAATTTGGTAATTTTCAATGACTTTCATTGACGCGCCATAGGTTGTAAACGTTTACGTGAATAACGCAATATTTTTTCGCTTCCAACCAACTATTCTTCGTAACTTTGTACTAAACATTAACGAAAACCATTATTTACAAACACACATCTTAGTATGAAAAAAACTCTATGCTTGTGCTTATTGGCACTTGGTGGAGTACTATGCGTGAATGCACAGACCACCGAAACAGTAAGCGTAAATGGTTCTACGGTCAACAAGTTTGTAACCGGCATTACGGCAAATGGCGACAACGCCACTCTGACGTACAGCGACGGGACATCGACGACCGCAGACATGGACAAAGTGAACATTGACCTCAGCTACCAGGCGTCGCTCAGTGATGACAAAGACGCTTCTGAAGCCAATGCCAAGACCTTGGCCAACTTTGGCGGAAAGACAATCACCGTCAACGTGGCACGTACTCTGACGAAAGGACAATGGAACGTTTTCTGCGTACCTTTCAATATGACAAGCGACCAGATTACAGCTGCTTTTGGCGACGGAACACGCGTGGCGCTGCTCGACTATGCCGACAACGGCAACATCAACTTTGCCACTCAGAGTTCTATTAAGGCTGGTGCACCGTACCTTATCTCCCCCGCTAACACTGTGAAGACTTTCAAGGTGGAGAACGCCGAACTGAAAAACCTCACCAAAGGAGCGGAGTACGCCGGTTCGGAATGGACCTTCGTCGGTACAATCGCTGCCGAGACTCCGTCGGGAAACATCAAGTTTCTTGCAAACGGAAACAAGCTTTACAATCTGCCTTCGGGTGGTAAAATCTATCCGCTGCGTGCCTATCTGAAGGGCGCCAATGCCAACGCTAAGGCTTCGACGTTCTCAATCGACGGCGATGTGACTGGCATCATGGCGGTAGTAAACGACAATCCAACCGTTGTTAACACAGGAGTGTACACTCTTCAAGGCCAGTATCTTGGCAAATCGGCTAAGGGACTAGCCAAAGGAGTGTATATCATTAATGGTAAAAAACAAATCGTAAAGTAGGAAAAACACAACAATGAAAAGACTGTATATTGCCCCAACCTTCAAAATTCGCAAGATGGAGCTTGACGAGGAAATGCTCGCAGCATCAACAACAATCGATGGCTCGGAGCCGGGACCTTCCGATACAGGTGAGACCGGCAATGAAGAGGACCAGAACGCGAAGTACAATACCTATAACGTTTGGGACGAAAAAGAATAAAACCATTTAAGTATCAGAACACAATGAAAAACAAATTATTATACTGTCTGCTCCTGATGCTGATGGGTATCATGGGAGTTCAGGCTCAAACTACGGAGACTCTGTCGTCAGATGCGAGGACACTGAGTGGCTCCGACAACTGTACCATTACATTTACAGGTACAGATAAGTTGTCAAGTAACCGTATCAAGCTCGTCACTAACGGTACTTTCACTATCACTGCAAAGAAGAATAAAATAACAAAAGTCGTTATTTCATGGCGTGACAGTAAAGCACCTGAAGACGGGAAACTAACTGCAAACGTCGGAACATACACTAACAGCACCAGCACTTGGGAGAGTTCGAATGGCGAAACTGCTGTTACGTTCACCAATTCTGGCAATGAGGTCAGCGTAACGAAGCTCGTTATAACCTACAAAGGTGACGACGGCGGTGACACTCCGGCACCTGTGACAAAGAAGGACATTACGATGTCGTTCCAAAAGACTTCGTACACGGCAACGCTTGGTGAGACATTCGCTTCTCCGGCATTGTCTGTCAGCGTTCAGGGACTCGACATTGATTACTCAAGCAGCAACACCAAGGTTGCTACCGTTGCACAGGACGGTAATGTTACGCTCGTTGGTGCCGGCTCAACAACTATCACTGCCGCTTTCGCAGGTAATGACAGCTACAATGCTAACTCTGCAAGCTACACGCTGAAGGTCAGCGAGAAACAGACAGAGCCTGACACTCCGACGACAGACGGAACGACTTGGGACTTCACATCGGTTTCGGATGACGACTACAACGCTATCGCTGCCGATGCAACGAATTGGAAGAAGGACGCGAAGGTCGACCGTTATGGCAATGCAAATGCGCTCAACGACGCCGAGCTTACTGCCAACGGAAAGACTCTGAAGACAACAAAGGGGCTGAAGTTCACTGCTTCCAGCGCCGACAAGGTTCGCATCGACCGTGCCAACAAGCGTCTGGGACTGAACGGAAGTAACATTAAGATTAGCATTCCGGTAGTCAAGGGCAGTACAATCACTGTAACTGCTGTTAGCGGTAGTGCTTCTTCTACCGGTTGGCAGAAGCGTTATCTGTCAATCAGCGATGCTACGGTGAAGTCGGGTTTTGCACAGACTGATGCCGGTTATGCTGATTATACCGACAACGTTGCTACTGCTACGGCTGACGGCTATGTGACCATTGCAACCGTAAACGGCGGCATGAACATTCAGAAGATTACCGTTACAGGTACGTCAACGACACCGGACGAGCCGTCTCACACGTCTGCCGATGTTACAGAACCTACTGAGGGCACTTCCAACACTGACGTTACAACGAACGCAGTAAGCCGTGACAACACGCAGAACCAGCTCAAGGTGACTGCCAACGGTACTGTACACTATTATAATACAGCCGACCTCACCAACGTGAATGTCGATAAGGAGAACGGAGAAGTTACCATAACAACAAAGAACGGAACTGATAAGTACTACGGTTCGGCTACAAATATCGCTTTCGTTAAGGCTACTGAGAAGACTACTCCTGTTGACATCAAGGGCTCAATCACCATCACTGAGGCTAAGGGATGGAACGAAAGCGCTTACATCAAATGGACTACGATAAGCGGCGCAACGTCATATCATGTTTATGTTAAGGGTGGTCAGTATGCTGACTACACAAGGATTGACCAGCAGCTTGTACGTAAGTATGCTTCTTACGGTCGTGCCGACGCTGTCGGTTTACGTAAGGGCACGTACAGCATGAAGGTCGTTGCAGTCGTCAACGGTACAGAGCAATCTAACGTCTATGGAGAGGCAACTGGACTCGATGTACATAATTTCAACCGTGGAGGCTTTGCTCACTTCAATTATTCGAAAGGTGTTGGTGCATATAACAACGATGGTACGCTTAAAGAAGATGCACAAGTCGTATATGTTACCAAAGATAATGCGAAGACTGTATCGCTTAGTATTAAGTCAGGAACTAACAAGGAGACGACCTATACGGGACTCCAGCAGATTGTTTATGGCTATCAGAAAGGTTACGAGACACGACCTCTTGATATCCGCCTGTTGGGGAAAATCTCCAAGGAAGACTGTGATGAGCTTCTCTCTTCAAGTGAAGGACTACAGATAAAGGGCAGCAGTGGATATACTAACGTTAATATAACAATCGAGGGAATTGGTGATGACGCAAGTATACACGGCTTCGGAATGCTCGTACGAAATGTCGATGGAGTTGAACTTCGTAACTTTGGTGTGATGTGGTTCATGGATGACGGTATTTCACTTGATACTAAAAACAGTCACGTTTGGGTTCATAACATCGACATATTCTACGGTCAAGTTGGTAGCGATACTGACCAAAAGAAAGGCGACGGTTCTGTTGATATAAAGGGAGACTCTAGGTATATCACCGTTGACGATTGTCACTTCTGGGACAGCGGTAAGTGTTCGCTTTGCGGAATGAAGGGCGAAACAGGTCCAAACTGGATTACATATCATCACAATTGGTTTGATCACAGTGACTCCCGTCACCCTCGTATCCGCACAATGAGCGTACACGTGTACAACAACTACTATGACGGGAACGCTAAATACGGAGTTGGCGCAGCCATGTCGTCGAACGCTTTCGTCGAGAGCAACTACTTCCGCGGTGTCAGTAAGCCAATGCTCATCTCTCAACAAGGTTCTGACATAAACGGAAATCCTGAAGGTACGTTCTCGGGCGAAGCCGGTGGCATGATAAAAGCTTATGGAAACGTGTTCGCCGAGAAGCCTAGTAGCTTCAGATATGTCACCTACAGTCAGGACAACACTGAATTTGATGCTTACGAAGTTACTAACAAGAGCGACAAGGTACCATCTTCAGTAAAGGCAAAGAATGGCGGACGTGTGTTCGACAACTGGGACACAGACCCTAGTTTGATGTATTCTTATACACCGGATGCAGCTTCCGACGTTCCATCTATCGTTACTGGATGGTACGGAGCAGGCCGATTGAACAAAGGAGACTTCTCTTATGACCTCTCTGGTACCGACAAGAGTTATACTGTCGACGAGACCTTGTCTAACAAAATTCAAAATTATACAGGTCCGTCTTTCACACAATACGAATAATTTATAGGCTGATAACTCATTGCTTTAAGGCATAACATACCAGATCCCTGCAACAATTGCTTTTCCGAAGCTTGTTGCAGGGACTTTTATTTTAATGTTTTCACCTCTTCCACGCATGATAGAAGTAAAGCAGCGGAACTGTTGTGGTATGGAAAATGTATGTAAACAATAAAGCGGAAATCGGTTGCCCGGTTCCCGCTTTATTGTTTTATATAATGTGATTACTTGTTTTCAGATATACAACTATCGCAATTCAAGAACTCGATTACTTGTTCTCAGCATCGATAGTCTTAATCTTCTGACGCGTCTCCTCAAGCTCGTCCTTGAGCTTCTGTATACGTCTGTTCATCTCTTCGATGAGACTATTGCCCTTCTTACTGCTTACATTGAGGAAGCCGAGGTTGTTTTCGTAAGTCACGATGTCGCTCTTCAAGCGGTCGTACTGACGCATAAGCTTAGCCCGTTCGTTATCGAGCGCAGACGAGCCACGCTCTGCAACGTTCTTGAGGTTGTTCCGGAAGTTGTCCATTCGGCGACGGGCAGCACTCACATGAAGCTCTTTGTAAATCTTGTCGAGCACCTCGTGATACTCATCGTACACCTTATCCTTCTCCTTATATGGCACATGACCAATCTGATTGAACTCGTCGGTAAGCTGCTGGACCTTCTCCTGAACGTCATCGCCGGCCTCCACGAGCAGAGCTTGCAGCTTTTCGATGACAGCTTTCTTCTTGTTGAGGTTCTCACGCTCCTCGTTTCGTGTTCCTGCATTTGCTGCTTTGCGGGCGTCGAAGAAGTGATTGCAAGCCGTCTGGAAGTCATTCCAAAGCTTGTCGCCAAGCTTGTGAGGCACCATTCCGATGGTCTTCCACTCCTTTTGTAGAGCGATGAGCTTGTCGGATGTGCTGCGCCAATCCGTTGAATCGGTCAAAGCCTGAGCCTTTTCGACAAGAGCCTTCTTCTTTTCGGCATTCTCTGCGAACTGCTCCTTCAAAGTCTTGAAGTACTCACCCTTACGTGTGAAGAAGTCATCGCATGCCGCACGGAAGCGCTCGAATATCTTGACGTTCATCTTCTGTGGAGCGAAACCGATTGTCTTCCACTCCTTCTGTATGTCAATGATTTCCTTTGTGTGCTTCTCCCAGTCGCCGCTGCCTTTGTTTTCTTCCTTTGCAATGGCCTCAACCTTCTCACACAGCGCTGTCTTACGTGCAAGATTGTCAGCCTCTTTGGCACGAAGCTCCTCGAAATGCTGCTGATGTCGCTTGTTGATAACTGTGCTTGCAGCCTTGAAACGTGCCCAAATCTGCTCGCGTAAGTCCTTAGCAACAGGACCAATCTCACGGTATTGCTGATGCAAATCTTGCAACTGGTGGAACGCACTGATAACATCGGGCTCGTCGGCGAGCTTCTCCGCAGCCTCACAGAGCTTCGTTTTAGCCTCAAGATTCTTCTTGAAGTCATACTCACGAGCCTCTCTGTTGAGGTTCAACATATCATAATACTGCTCGACATGAAGCTGATAGTTACGCCAAAGTTCGCTCGACTTCTCAGCAGGAACGGCCTTTATCGTCTTCCACTCAGCCTGGAGAGCCTTGAAATCATTATATGACTTGTTGGCTTCTTCGGGCGATGCCGCCATGGCAGTTATCTTTTCAATTATCTCCTCCTTGCGTTTGAGGTTCTTTTCCTTCTTTTCCTCAAGAGCCTCGAAAGCCTTCTGGCGTTTCTCTTTGATAACGCCCATCTCAGCCTTGAAGACCTCCTCGTCCTCATCCGGTACTACCTGATACATCTCAGGGTCGCCACCGGCTTCGAGATAAGCCTTCTGTTGTGCTTCACGCTCTGCGAAATGAAGTTTGTAGAAAGTTGTCTTCAGGTGGTCAACCTCAGCCTTTTCCGGTGTCTCGTCGCTCGCAACGATTTCCTTCATGCGCTCTATGACCTCCTTCTTTGAGGTATAAACCTTCTTCGACAAGTCTTCCTTAGGCTCTTCTGAAGCCTCCGGTTCCTGCTTGTCCTCAGTCTCTTCAGCAGCAGGGGCAGCCTCTTCAGCCGGTTTCTGCTTGTCTTCAGCAACTTTTTCGTCTGTTGCCTGTGCTTCCGTTGCAGCCTTTTCCTCTGCAGCCTTGGCCTCATCGGCAACCACTTCTGTCTTCTTCACTTCTTCTGTACCCAGGTTCTGGGTGTTCTCTTGAGGGTCCATCATTTACTGTTTAGTTTATGATTCGGATTCTGATGTATAGGGAAACAACACCCGTACACATCGTCACAATAATTGAATAACAATCTGCAAACTTAGATAAAAAGTTTGATAAATCCTAATTTTTACGTTATTTTTTTTCTTTTAAGGGTTAAATCAGACGTTTGCAACGCAACAGGAACCACGTTGCAACCGAAACAACGATGCTTATTGCCAAAGCTATAGGGAAGCCAAGCGGGTTGTTTTCGAGTCCGTTGATAAGGTTCATTCCGAATAACGAGGCTATTAGCGTAGGGAACATCATAATGATGGATACCGAAGTGAGCGTACGCATGACGGTATTCATGTTGTTGTTGATGATGCTCGAATAAGTATCCATGGTCGATTCAAGGATGTCCGAATATATACTCGTTGTCTCCCGCGCCTGGCTCATCTCGATGTTAACGTCCTCAATGAGGTCCGCATCGAGCTCGTCGACTTGCAGTTTGAACTTCAGTTTCTGAAGAAGGTTCTCGTTGCCACGTATCGATGTAATGAAATAAGTAAGCGAATCCTGAAGCCTCGACAGTCCGATAAGACTCTCGTTGTTCACCTCCTTGTCCAGATTACGCTTTGCCTTCTCAATGAGCGTATTGATTTGCTTCAACCGTTTCAGATACCACACGGCGGAAGAGAGGAACAAGCGGAATATCATATCGACATAATCGGTGAAGCCAACACCGCGTTTCTGCTGATAGCTGACGAAGTCTATCATCATGTTCGTCTCGAAATTGCACACCGTTATAGTGACGTCGCGCTTGTGGATAATGCCAAGAGGCACAGTCGTATACGGCGTCCGCGAGCGTATTTCCTTAACGTAGGGGATACGAAGTATTATGAGCATCCAACCGTCGTCGTACTCATAACGTGCGCGCTCGTCGGTATCGGCGATGTCGCTGAGAAAATAATCAGGGATGTGATAGGTGTCCTGGAGTTCCTGCTGCTCTGCATCGGTAGGGCATGTAGCCTGTATCCAGCAATTGGGCTGCCATTCCTTGATGGCATTCAAGTTCCCACTTATATTCCAATAAGTTTTCATTGTTGCTAATCTCCCATGTTTTTGGCAAACTAATACATGTGGGGATTAGCCTCATCTTGGGGTAATCCTCACGCTGAAAAATTAAAGTCTGCCGCGTGATAATCGTCCATTTGCGTTATAATAATTGGTTTGCGGGTGCAAAGGTAATACTTTAAGAGCAAATCGCAAAAATAAAAGCGAATAAAAAAACATAGCCTCCCCAAGCCCCTCTGAATGGAGGGGATGTTTAATTTGTATATTAAACGAATTAATGTCGCTAACCACAAACAAAGCAAAGAGCCTCTGTACATGGCATCTTATAACCCATATACAGAGGCTTTCAAACATCCCCTCCATTCAGAGGGGCTTGGGGAGGCTTTGCCTTGCTTTACTTCTCCGGAACCTGCTCCAGAACAGCGGTGAGGAGATTCCAGAACGGCTGCGCTGTGTCGATTTCGAAACGCTCGTTCGTTGTGTGCGGACTTCGAAGCGTAGGACCAAGCGAAACGACATCCATGTCAGGATACTTGCCGAGGATGACAGAGCATTCCAGACCTGCATGGTCGACGACGACAGTGGCATCCTTTCCATTCTGTTCCTTGTAGACCTTGCAGAGCAGAGCCAGAAGCTCACTGTCAGGATTCGGATCCCAACCGCCATAGCTGCCGCTGAACTCCGTCTTCATGCCAGCCATATTGAAACAGCTCTCCAGTTGCTCAGCTACATACATCTTCATGTCCTCCCGGCTTGAGCGCGCAAGGATTTTAATTGAAGCCTCACCGCCACCTATCGTAATGATAGCGAGGTTCGATGAAGTCTCAACGACATTCGGTTTGACCGGTATCATTCGTACGACACCGTTGTGGCAAGCATATATTGCATCGATGAGATTGTCCATTATCTCCCGCGGAACAAGCTTCTCAGGCTTCTCGGCAGGCTCAACGAAGAACTCAACATCATGCTCTATGGTCTTGAACTCGTCCTCTATTGCAAGGCGCTGAGCCTCTACCATCTTCTTCAGGGGCTCAACCTGCGCCTCAGAGAGCGCCAGTACGACCTCAGCCTTAAACGGAATGGCATTGCGCATGTTGCCGCCGTTCCAGCTAACGAGACGTGCACCGAGCTCAGCGACGGCCTTCCGTACGAGGCGGACCATCTCCTTGTTGGCGTTAGCGCGTCCCTCGTTTATCTCCAAGCCGGAGTGACCACCGCGAAGGCCCTTCAGCGTCACCTTGACAGCCGTTTCCTGGTCGTTGTCGACTTCCTGATACTTCAGCGTTGCTGTTATATCGATACCACCGGCAGAGCCAATCGTGAAGTTGCCCCATGTCTCTGAGTCGAGGTTGAGGTACATATCACCTGTAAGCTCTCCCTCAGGCAGTTCGTTGGCACCGAACATTCCCGTTTCCTCATCACGTGTTATGAGAGCCTCAACGGGTCCGTGCTTCAGCGTGTTGTCCTCCATTATGCCCATGATAGCTGCAACACCGATACCGTCATCGGAACCCAGTGTAGTGCCCTTGGCATGCACCCATCCGTCCTCAATATATGTTTCGATAGGGTCAGTCTCGAAGTTATGCTTGCTGTCGGGAGCCTTTTGCGGCACCATATCCATGTGAGCCTGCAGCAAAACAACCTTTCGGTTCTCGTATCCTGGCGTAGCAGCCTTGCGCATGACGATGTTTCCACCGGCATCCTTGAACGCCTCAACTCCCACTTTCTTAGCGAAGTCGAGCAGGAACTGCTGTACTTTCTCGAGATGTCCTGAAGGACGAGGCACCTGTGTCAGTGCATCGAAGTTGCGCCATATCTGCGCTGGTTTTAGATTTGCGATTTCACTCATAGTGTTTTCCTTATTATTTGGTTAAAAGAATAATCAATTCAACAGCTCCGAAGGTTTCGTCCGCTTGGTGAATCCCAGTACAATCCATGCGTAAATACCCATCACTATGATGAGCAGAGTCTGCACCGTGTGGACTACAAGGACAAAGTACAGCGCGTTGTTTGCTGCCACTCCGTACAGTGCAAGCATCGTCTTGACACTGAAGTGCCACGGTCCTGCACCGTTAGGGGTCGGGACTATGACGGCTATCGTACCCACGATGAAGCACACGAGGGCACACGTCACGCCGAGGCCGGAGGTAAATCCGAAGCAGAAAAATGTGAGATAGAAATGGAGGAAGTAGCATACCCAAATGCCGACGCTATAGAACAGGAACAGCGGGATGTTGCGCACGCCCTTCAGCGATGTTATTCCGAGCCATATATTGTGCACGGTCTGCTTTATGCGGTTGTAGAACGACAACTGGCGGAGCACGAAGTATATGAGGGCAATTGCCGCTATAGCACAGATGATGGTAACTATCCAGCCAGTTGTGGAGAACTGTCCGACGATGTCGTCAATCCTCGTGCCCGTCCTAGAGAAGAAAGTCATGAACACGGGTATCTGTGTCAGAATGGTGACAACCGTGAACAGCAGCATGAGCAGCATGTCGACGGCACGTTCGGTGACAACGGTGCCAAGCGCCTTGGCGAAGTCCGTGCGCTCATGACGTTTCAGAACTCCGCACCGTGCAAACTCTCCTATGCGCGGAATGATAAGGCTGACAGCATAGGAAAGGTAGATGGAGTTGATGCATACGCTCTTTCTCGGGTGCTCGCCGACGGGTTCCAATGCTTGCCGCCAGCGTAGTCCGCGGAACACCATGGCGAGTATCCCGAAGGGAAAGGACAGTATCATCCACGTCCAGTCCATCTGATTGAACAGTACGTCTTCGATACTTGAGAAGTCAAAGTCACGGTACATCCAGTAGAGTATTGCCCCGCCAAGCAGCAACGGCAACACTATCTTCATACTGTTGTTTATGACTTTCTTCGTCTCCATTATTCTTGCAAAGTTAAAGGAAAAAGGAGAAAACGCAAAATAAATGCCTTATTTTTTATTATTTCCTCACCAAGCCCAATGGAATTCCTCACCAAGCCTCCCCCAAGGGGAGGATGTTTAATCACCTAAAAGTAAGGCGCAAAGAGGCATAAGGTAACTAACGCCCTCCCCTTTGGGGAGGTTTGGTGAGGAAAAAGGTTAGGTTTCGTGTTGGTTTTTAATTTATTTTTATCTGATTTTTAATTTATTTTTTCTCAATTTTTAATTTATTTTTCTCACAAAAATAAATTAAAAACCAACTCAAAACATCAAGTTACACCATCTCATTGATTATCAACGACATTACGTAAAGCCTGCCCAAGGAGGGTGTATCACAATTCTGGTTCATCCTCTTTTTCGTATTATCTTTTAAAACAAAGCCTCGACTTTCACAAGCCGG
>OMVI01000007.1 GCA_900314455.1 uncultured Prevotella sp.
CCTGTTATAATGACATAACCATTCGCCTTTGCAAGGCGATCGGGCACCCACAAGGGGCGCCCCTGCGGTGGGTGTGTCATATCTCCTCGCCTACGACTCATCTCCTCACAGGTCTATCCCATACCCCAGTGTCAGCAGGAACGAACTGCTCTTAGCATCAGGAAAGAAATAGTTCTTGTAAACCTTCGTCACACCGATGTTGTAGCGAGCATCAATCGCAATATTATGCCACTCGTACGACAAGCCCACAGGTATTGAGAGGTTCACCTTCTTCATGAAGTCGTTGTAGATATTACTGTCGAGAAGGAACTCCGCCTGCACGCCCACCTTAATCGAGACGCCGACAGGTGTCGTCTCGACGAAGAGCACCGGAACGAGGAGGTTGTCGGTGCGGACGCTTGTCTTGCCAAAGTCGTCGGGTATATGGTTGTAGTCGGTGCCCTGCTTACTGTACAGTGCGCCGATGCTGGCAGCGACATTGCTATTGAACTGATACTGCACCTCGGCGCCGGCGGTGAAGCCCGTGCGGTACTTGGCGTCGAAATCGTATTCCGAATCCTCCATGTCGGCTATGTACATTTTGTCGCCCGTAAAACGCGACCAGTTCACGCCAATCCGCGGATATATCGTCACTGTTCCCGGACGCTTCTGTGCCTGAGCCAGAAATGGTGTTGCCATAATTAATAATGTGAATATTAGCTTTTTCATCTTTTTGTAGTTTAAGCTTTATTATTTAGACGTTGTGATTCCAGTCTATTATATAAACGTTATGAACATTCCATTATTGTTGGCGCTCTACAAAAAAGACCGGAATTTGTTTGCCATTAGCGTTATTATTGTTACCTTTGCACACGCAAACAATCAAAGGGGCGTAGCCCAGCTGGTTTAGAGCGCTGCAGTCACATTGCAGAGGTCATCGGTTCGAACCCGATCGTCCCTACTTGCTTGCAAAATCAAATCGCAATTCACTCTTCACCCCTGTCCCTCTCCCATATTTTTCCTCACCTGCATCTTTCCACTACCATCACTGTTCCCTACCCCACCCTTCGTCGACATTAATTCACTATCACGCTTCCCTACCCCACCCTTCGTCGACATTAATTCACTATCACGTTTCCCTACCCCACCCTTCGTCGACATTAATTCACTATCACGTTTCACTCCATCATCGTTTCACTACTTTCTCGCCGCCAACATTTCGAGTAAAAAAGTTACATCCGCAATTTGGAAGAATAGACATCCACAAACCTCGAGAGGTTTAATTCTCGGTAACCACTGGCAACGGAGTGCAACGACCGCAGCCTGGGGCAAGATAACGGCAATCTCTACACTTTGTCAAAATATACGAGTAAGTTCCTTTTTTGTCGCCAAACTGATTTACTTTAGGACACCGAATCTTTCCCTTTTTGTCGACTAAATCATAACAAACTGATAATTAGCCGTCTAAAAATAAAGATTAAAAACTCTTCAGCTAACAAAATTCAATTCATCCATCTTAATTCACCTTTATAAACGCTTATAATCGCCCATTATCGCCTAATTTGTCAATAATCTTCTATCAAAACAGCTGTAATTTCCCCATTTGTCGCACCTAAACTCCCTAAATGTCGCTATATCAGTACATTCTATTACTAATTTGTCGGCGCTACCTTACTAATTTGTCGGCGATATCTTACTAATTTGTCGGCGATAACCTCCCAATTTGTCAGCGATAAAACGCAGAAATCTTTTACACTCAATCACTTACGGCTTCCTACTAATCTTATAATAATGATATATACTAAAGATATTCTAATTCTATGAAAAAGTTTTTGGTTTTTAATATATTTATTTTTGATTCATCATACACTTAGAGTGATAAACAACTTATCTAGCAATAACCTCGAGAGGTTAAGTTGTCGTTAACCCATCCTTTTTATTTTATTTTTGAAAAACATTGGAAAAAATTTGCAGACTTGGAATTAAAGTATTACCTTTGCACCGCGTTTGACAAAAACGACTGGTCATAATAAGCGGCCCGAGGAAGGATGGGTGAGTGGCTGAAACCAGCAGTTTGCTAAACTGCCGTACGACTTTCTCGTACCGGGGGTTCGAATCCCCCTCCTTCCGCAGACTCTGACACAGTTGAGTTCAGTCGGATGTTGTTTGAGCTTTTAAAGCAAGAACATTTTATTTTTGAGGTTTAGGATTTCAATCCATAATACTAACGGTCGGTTCATCTAATGGTTAGGATACAAGATTCTCAATCTTGGCATACGAGTTCGATTCTCGTACCGACTACAAAAAAAGAGGAAGGTTTTTAATCTTCCTCTTTTTTATTTTCCTAAGGACCTCCCTTTAGGGAGGTTCCTTGCTCTTTCTATCTTTCTATCTGTTCTCTTTGTCTTGTCTTTTTTTCTTTTTTGTCTATCCCCGTCTATCAAGTCTATCCTGGCCTATCAAGTCTATCCCCCTCATTTACAGCAGTCTGTCCCCAAAGATAGCATTGTTTATATCGTCCTTATGCTCGAAGATAAACCTTGCCACAATACCAGAAAGAATAGCGGCAGTAGGCAGCTCAACACTACTTGCTGTGCGCAGCCTGTCGAGTATCTTCTTCAAGTCACCATCTATATATATTGTCGCTAGTCTCGAGTCACGAGTTTTGTAGTCGCGTGCCAGCGCAAGGAATAAATCCCAACTGTCGGCGCCTTTGTCTATAATGATATTATAGTCGCGCTCTGCCTTTTGCGTCGGAGTTTGTCCTTCGTATGTCTTGGCAGGACGGCCAGGCTTACGCTTTACTTCCTCTTTCTCAGACTGTTGCGGTGAAGCAGCAGGTTCATTTACTTCCTCCTGTTCAACCTCTGCCGTTTTCTCTTCAACTTTTTCTTCTTCTTTCTCTATCGGCTTTTCTTCTGTTTTTTTCGTCTTTTTGTTGGTGTCTCCCCCACCACGCTGCACACTGCGCACGAGGTCTGCGAGGTCTGATACACTACCCGGTAACATCACACTTGTCTTCTTCTTTGCCATATTTTTGTCGTTCTTTTAGTTATTGTTTTACATCTTTTTAATCATATAATCGAAGCAGTCGCTGACTGCATCACGCTGCGTAGCCAGCAGTTCGTACGTATTGATACGCTTCAGCGTTGCGCGGCTGGCGATTCGTGGAGTCACACTACCTAACTTCTTGAATATCTGGTCAGTTTGTCGCCACATCCTGTTTTCTTCGCTTGTTCCTATACGAGCATCTATACGGTTCGGAACGAAGAATAAATTTGCTGCCATATCTGGATTTTGTTGTCTCAATGCGTTGATGACTTGTACGAATGTACCCGTTGAATCCAGCGTTTTATCCTCATATTCGTATGGGCAAACGATGAAATCTGCATTTGTGAACATAGGTACCAGTCCGTCCTCAGATACGTTACCTGGACTGTCGAAAAGTACATAACCGTCTACTTGCTTTGCCGATTCCATTAACTGCTGCATTGTATCTGGGTCAGTTACGTCGAAATCCTGAACTTCGTAAGGTTCTTCGTCTTCGAACATCTGCTCATCCTTTTTCCTCTGCATTGATATTGTCTTCTGCAAGTCGGTATCGATTATGCACACCGGCTTATGCTTATATGCCAAATAGTTTGCGAAGAGGATGCAAAGGGTCGATTTCCCTACCCCACCCTTTTGATTTGCGAATACTACAATTCTGTTCTTCATATTGCTTTATTTTTATATATATTTATTTTCTAAATCTTTTATATTTATATCTCTGTATTTCTTTATCTTTATATTTTTTTACACTTATATATATACATTTTTTATCTTTTGTCCATCTATCTTTTTCTCCCCTTTTCTGTTTCCATCTATATTTATCTATATAAGTCTATACAAATCTATATATATATCTATTTCTATCCATCCTCCTTTACTCATTCTTCAGGTCCCCATCCTTCTCTGACTCATGCACTACCTGATGCTTCATCGTCAATTTCAGGAAAACCATAGGCAGCACCATCAGAATATAATTACTTATTATCGCTATTTTTGCGTAACCTTTCGGTATGTATGCCAGCGGGTCAACACTATAAAGGTTCATAAAAACAGCAGAAAGCAATCCCGACAGGAAGTGACAAACCAGGACTGCGCCACCATAAATAAGTATCTTTCCTCTGTATTTTATCATCAATCCTATCGCAAGCACCATTTCCAACAGTCCTTCTACTGAAGTTCCAACTGTTTTAAAGCGCTCTGAGAATGTATCCAATCGCGATGGCTGCATGTAATTTTGGTAGTTGCTACCATTAAAGTCAGGTACCAATCCCACTAAAAAGTCGCACACTATTAATGTCATCATTGCCAACACAATGTATTTTAGCAGTGAATTGTCTTTCGATAATGCTCTTCTCAGTGCTTCATACATTATTATAATACTGCCTGCGATGACCAGTGATATGAGAACATCCCCTACCCCACTCTGTGTTATTCGACTTATTCCATATATTATCGGACCTCTAGATACTCTTGCCAGTCCTAAATATTGCCCTAATTCTTTAAATAATTCGACCACAAGGTATATTCCCAGTGTGCATCCCAAGAAGCTGGAGGTCTTCTTGCTTACCTCAAAGAACCGTTTTTTTGGCCCCTCTTTTTCACTTTTTATTTCTTCTATCTTTGTCATAACTTTCTTTATCTCAATTAATTAGAATTTAATATATATAAAACTATATAATTATTTATTCTTGTTTTCTCTCTTTTTCTTCTTCTCCTTCCTTTCTATTCTGTCTTTTCATCTGCAAATTTACAAATAAAAATTTAAAGCGACAAATAATTATCTATTTCAAAATATCTTAATATTTATCTCTCTAAATCTATCTGTTTTTAGGTTTATCTATTTATACCAATTACCATACCTTTATCTATATACATACTTATATCTTCATTCTTATATACCTATATACCTCTAAACTTTAATATCAATATATCTATATATCTTTATAGCCAAATACATATAAACCTATAAACCTAAACATATACATATCTATAACCCTATATATCTATAACTTTATATACCTATATGCACGGAAGCCTAAATATCTAAAAACAACCAAATCGATAAACATATCATTATATATATACATATACCTACAAATAAATATATATTAAATTATTT
>OMVI01000102.1 GCA_900314455.1 uncultured Prevotella sp.
AACCCTAGACCCACTGATTAAGAGTCAGTTGCTCTACCAGCTGAGCTAAGGGCGCTCATTTCTCGATTGCGAGTGCAAAGGTAATACTTTTTGTTGAAGTGGCAAAATATATGCTGTCTTTTTTAGCAAATTATTTTGCTGTTTCCCCATTCCCTAGCCTCTATGCACAAAAAAGGCGGACAATAACGTGATTGCCCGCCCTTTTTAATGTCTTTATCTATCAATTAAAACTATACTTTCTTATTCTGCCGGAGCAAGAACTATAGCGAAGAGGTTAACAGAGTTAGCCTTCGTGATGGTTGTCTTTCCACTGATGTCCTGCGTATAGGTAGAGCCACTGCCGGAAATCTTCGTTCCGTCAATCTTTGCAGATGCTGTCTCGCTGTCACCGAAGACGAGGGTCATCTTATATGCCTTCGTCGCATTGACAACTATATTTGTCTTCGACTCCATCTTTACGCATGTGCTGTAGGTAACACCACCGTATGTTGCAGTGCCTTTAGAGGTTGAATAACTGCCGGTAACGGTTACAATGTCGTTTGAAGGTTTCTTGCCTTCGAAACTGATAACAACTGTACCTGTTGGCTGGTCTACAGTTCCACCGGTATCGCCGCCAGTGTCTCCTCCTGTTTCACCACCGGTCTGCCCCTGGTCACCGCCACCGGTGCTGCCACCTTTGTCGTCGCTTCCCTGCTCGCCACTGTGTGCATTCTCATCGCCGAAGATACCTACGAGAGATGACTTGTAGTTGTCTATGAGACTTGCAAGTGCCGAGATAGGTGTGTAACCACTGTCGTCAGTAGAGTTGGTGAACTTGTACTGTGCATCGCCATGGTTGATACGGCCTGCGCCAAGGAAGCCTGTCACCTTTGAAGGAACATCGGCTGCGGCATCAGGTGTATACGAGTACATAACACTGGCGTCGGTATCGAAGTTGCTGTAGCTGTGTCCACCCTTCTGAGCGGTAACAGATGAAGGAACCTTCTCGTCACGGCTGGATACGACGTAAGCATCGAAGTTGGTGTTATTCTCCGACCACGGAGTGAAACCGCCCTTGCTTGGAAGGTCTACAATTATATTGTTGTAAGCCTTGATGATACCACCATCCTCACCGGAGAGAACAGAACTGCCATCAGCCTTTATGTCGTGAGCCTGGCTTGCTATAGTCATCGGGTACTCGGTAGCGCGGAAGTAGTTGGCTTCTGAGAAGACATCAGATGACGATGCAGCGCCAATACCATATTTGGCAACGCCGTCAAAGTAGTTGTTATACACGTGTACACTCATCGTACGGATACGCGGGTGACGGGAGTCGCTATGGTCGAACCAGTTGTGATGGTATGTAATATAGTTAGGACCAGACTCGCTCTTCATACCACACATCGACGATTTACCTGTATCCCAGAAGTGGCAGTTGTCGATAGTGACATATTTTGAGTCGGACTTGACGTCAATACCGCCATCGCCCTTTGCATGGTCACCACTGCCCTGCTTGCCATAGAAGACATCGATGTTGTGAATCCAGATATGACTATTGTCGGTATCAAGGGAGATACCATCGTCCATCTGGCGCATTATACCAAGGTTGCGGAACTCGATGTAACCTGCATTGCGGACGAGGAAGCCGAAACCGTGGATTGTAGCATCGTTTCCGATACCTTCTATGGTTATGTTCAAAGGTGTGTCCTTGGTTGCTCCCTTAATCTGAAGACCTTCTGAAGAAGAGCCGAACGCGTCGGTTTCACCATTATTTATTGTACCGACAACGCGTATATCAAGAGGTGGCTGCGATACGCCCTTCTTCTGATAGGCTGTAAGAATTGCCTGAATGCCGGTGAATGTACCGTTTGCCAATGTGGCAGATACGGTCTTGGCGTTCTTGGCAGTTACATAAATGACAACTGCTCCACTCTTCAGCGAACCATCATTGTTGTATGCTCCGATGCCGGCTGTTGCATCTTTGTGGGCAAATCCCTCACGGTTGTAATTGGTAACGGTAAGCGATGTAGCCTCAGAAGCCTTGCTCTCGTCTTCCTTGCCACCGATGACAGGGACGACTTTCAACGAATATGTGCCTGCCGTGAGGCCTACAGCGTCAGCGCGTCCGTAGGTTCCATAGTTACGAACAAGCTGGTCGTCGAGTTTTGTATAGTCGGAATACTTTCCGCCTTTGACATATACCTTATAGCTCTCGGCACCAGACAGGAGGTTCCATGTAACGTATGCACTCTCCTGCCAACCGTTGCTTTCCTTTATCTGCACTGCTCCGGCTGCAACTTTCGTGAAGTTTATGCGGCTGGCTGTGAAACTGGCACCTTGGGGATTTACCGTAACGGTATTGCCACTGATGCCAATGCTGTTGACCTCTGTTGTATTATAGGATGAAACAGAGCCGTCTGTCGAAGTAATATTTACCTTATTCTGCGCTGTTGCCAATGTAGTGGCAAGGAGTGCTGCGTAAAAAACTATTCTTCTTTTCTGCATGATTTTCTTCCTCCTTAGCGCTTTACGAATTTAATAACATTATTGCCTGCACGGAGAATATATACTCCGCCCTTCATGTTGGAAAGGTCGACGACGGTGCTCTCAGCCACCGACTTGGTATTGGCAACCATTCTTCCGCTTGCATCATAGACCTGAAGCTTCATACCGGGCTTCAACCCGCTGATGTTAAGAACGCCTTCGGTTGCGCATTTGAGGGTGAAAGTGCTGATTTCGTCAATACCCGTTGTTGGGTCAAAAGAAATGGAGACAGTGTTCATATCAGCACTCTGCGTTGAGCCATCTGAAAAATGAAGGACAACATTGTCACCACTGAATGTAAGCTCAGTGGCTTCCTTCTCAACCGTCTGACCGTTGATTGTAATGGTCTGACCTGCTATTGCAACTGCTGCCATAGTAGGTACTGCAAGCCCAACGGCAAGGCACAAAGCAAGAAATTGTTTTTTCATTAGAACTTGTTTAGTAAATTATTTCGTTTTGTCTATTAGGATATTCGTATTGCAAATTTACAAAAAATCCTACAATTGAATAGGCATGCGTTTTCGAAAAACAACGTAAACGATTTCATTGTTGTATTATTGACACAAAAAAAGAGACCGGCTCACGAATGAACCGGTCTCCTGCAAAGTGTGAAGTTTATACGTCCGTTAGTGGACGCTTTATCGTTAATTACTTTTCCTTCTCCATGTCAGCCTTGAGCTTAGCAAGAACATCTAGGTCGCCGAGGCTTGTTCCAGCCTGAACGTTCTCAATCTTCGGAGCCTCACTCTTGTGGCTAGAGTGCTTACGTGGCTTGTAATCGTCCTTGACATCCTCGAATGTGCGAGAGTGAGAAAGGATGATACGGCGTGTATCCTTAACGAACTCAATAACCATGAATGGAAGGTGCTCGCCAAGCTGAGCCTGTGTGCCGTCCTTCTTTACAAGGTGCTTAGGAGTTGCGAAGCCTTCGCCACCCTCATCGAGTGTGATGACAGCACCCTTATCCATAGATTCGGTGATTGTACCCTCGTGGATTGAGCCCGGAGTATAAATCTGAGCGTACTTGTCCCAAGGATTTTCCTCGAGCTGCTTGTGACCGAGGCTGAGACGACGGTTCTCCTTGTCGATTTCAAGGACAACAACATCGATGTCGGCACCAACCTTAATGAACTCTGATGGGTGCTTAATCTTCTTGGTCCAAGACAGGTCGCTGATGTGGATAAGACCGTCAACACCCTCTTCGAGCTCTACGAAGATACCGAAGTTGGTGAAGTTGCGAACCTTAGCGGTGTGCTTGCTGCCGACAGGATACTTAACCTCGATGGTCTCCCATGGGTCTTCCTTGAGCTGCTTCAAGCCAAGGCTCATCTTGCGCTCCTCACGGTCGAGACTCAGGATGACAGCCTCAACCTCGTCGCCAACTTTCAGGAACTCGTTGGCTGAACGAAGATGCTGGCTCCAAGACATCTCTGAAACGTGGATAAGTCCCTCAACGCCCGGCTGAATCTCAACGAATGCACCGTAATCTGCCATAACGACAACCTTACCATGTACGTGGTCACCAACCTTAAGGTTAGGATCGAGAGAATCCCATGGGTGCGGAGTGAGTTGCTTCATACCGAGAGCGATACGCTTCTTCTCCTCATCGAAGTCGAGGATAACAACCTTAATCTTCTGGTCGAGCTGTACAACCTCATGCGGATCGTTTATGCGGCCCCAAGAAAGGTCTGTGATGTGTACGAGTCCGTCAACACCACCGAGGTCGACGAATACACCGTAAGAGGTGATATTCTTGACAGTACCCTCGAGAATCTGCCCCTTCTCCAAGTGCGAAATAATCTCTTTGCGCTGTGCTTCGAGCTCTGCCTCGATGAGAGCCTTGTGTGAAACAACAACGTTGCGGAACTCTTGGTTAATCTTAACAACCTTGAATTCCATTGTCTTGCCTACGAATACATCGTAGTCACGTATTGGGTGAACGTCAATCTGTGAACCTGGGAGGAATGCCTCAATGCCGAATACATCGACAATCATGCCACCCTTGGTGCGGCTCTTGATATAACCCTGAATGACTTCGTCGTTCTCGAGAGCGGAGTTTATCTTCTCCCAGCTCTTCTGAAGGCGAGCCTTCTTATGAGAAAGCACCAGCTGACCCTTCTTGTCCTCTTGGCTTTCAACGTAGACTTCTACCTTGTCGCCTACCTTGAGGTCTGGATTGTAACGGAATTCGGATGCAGGGATGATACCATCGCTCTTGTAGCCGATGTTTACGACTACTTCCTTCTTGTCGATTGAGATAACTGTTCCCTCAACGACCTGATGCTCCTGGATTTTGTTGAGAGTCTCGTCGTAGGCCTTTTCCTGGTCTGCCTTGCTGACTTCAACTTTTCCACCGTTCTCGAACTCATCCCAGTCGAAATCGGCTAAGGGCTGTACGTTCTTGACGTCTTCTAAATTTGCCATAAATGTTTAATAAAAAAATAAAATTAATAAAGTTAGACTTTATGTTGATTACTAACAAAAGGGCACACGTTGCCCTTTGCGGGCGCAAAATTACAAATTAATTATTGATTATCAATGGTTTTTCTCCGATTTTTTTGTTTTTTTCTTCTTATGAGAGCTACGGAAGAAATCCTTCCAACCATTGAAATCCTTTTTAAGGACAAAACCGATGCCTTGGGTCGTCATGGAGTTGCGGGTGAAGTAGCGGTCGTTGGTCTGATTGTACACACGAACTGCTGCACTACCGGTCGGAGTGAGCAAATAACGGATGTCAAAGTCACCTATGAAAGAGCTGTTGTCGGTCGTTACATTGTCTCGATAGCCAAACTGGCCATTGAAAAGAAGACGGTTGTTGAACATACGACCGCTGAGGAGTCCTTCATACTCAGCGTCGCTCCATCCTTCATCACCAGTTGCGATATTGGCACCGAGGTTCCAGTTGGTGTTGTGGATGACACTTTGCAACACATTACTTATTTGTTGTGACAGTGTTCCGGAAAGGACGCTCTGCATGGCAAGTGATGTCCGGCTCTGCGAAGCATTATCCTCAATCTCAGCGTTGTTGTTACCTGGGTTGTAGAACCTGCCGACTGCAAGGAGATACAACACTTGCTGGTTCATGTCTTCCTCAGAGTTTATAAGCGAGCGGACCATCTGCTGGGCATCCGTTGACAACGTCGGGAGGTCGAGGTCGAATGTAACTGTCGGCTTGAGTGGCGTTCCAGCTATGTTCATCAGACAGTTGACACGGATGTTTCCGGACGTGAAACTGCGTCCTAATTGCAAATCCGAGAGGCTCACACCATTAACCGTGTATTGCGCTTTAAGGTTCAAACGTGCGTCGAAAGGATTTCCGTTGAATGCTATTGACGAGCCTGGCTGGAATGAGAAGAACTTCTTGACGAGGTTATTGATGGTCATTGTGTATATGCCATCGTCAACATCATAGTTGCCAAACATCTGGAATGCCCCTTTATTATAATATGTGGCGCGCACGACTCCGTTACCATGGAAGTCCATGTGGTCGCCCGTGCTTTCATCCATAAGCACTCGAAGAGTAAACTCCGGTGTTGTGTTAATAAGAAGATTCATCCTAAAATCGCTTGGTATATCGGGGATTTCACGTGGAGCCCCGCCGTTAACGGGTTCAACATCAAGACGGTATCTGACTGAATCGGAGTCCGTTGGAGTCACGTCATTCCAATGTATGAAGGAGTTATCACCGGGCGAACCGGAGTAGCCAGCATCGTATTCCATATATGATTTACGGTCCGGAGTGATGTTCGCGTTTATCGTCGTTTCATTCTTACGTCCTATTATATCACACTCTCCCGTACCATAGATGACTCCGCGGAAAGTGTTGTCGTCGAAATCGGGCAAATCCAAGCACAAGAAGTCTTTGACATCTACATGTATATCGAATGTCAAGCCGTGGAGATTGTGGTGATGCAATGCTCCATTGACTATACCGAGGTTTCCGTCCTTGTCATAGATGGAGTCGTTGGAGAACTCTATCTCGTCCGGAACCATGTGAATTAAAGAATTGCGCATGGTGTAGACAGTCTTGGTCTGGATGATTTCCACATCACCATTCGCATACATATCGCCCTCAAGATTGACATGTGACAAATCTCCAAAGATACGGCACCAACCACTTCCTCTTGCTGTAACATTCTTCATGACATTGCCTGCAAAGCCTTCAAGGAACTGCAGCTTGGTGCCATGAGCCCTCATAGGAATATCAAGGTAGTTGTCTTTCAAGGAGACATATCCGTTGATGTCGGTATAGCTATCAGGTCCGTCATCGGCAACTGAGGTAAAGCTTATGCGCTGAATGTCGTTGTCGTAATTCACATTAGCATGCAAAGTACCGAACTCTCCACCTTGGAAGCGGAAGTCATTGATGTCTAATTTTGCGTAAGCCTTTGGACTCTTGAAGAATGATTTGACGTAGCCTTTACCCGTAACTAATCCTGTGAAGCTCACAGAGTTGAAGCCAACTAAATCGAGAACATACTTAAGATTAATGTTGGCGAAGTCTACCATCAGCGAATCGTTCTCATTACCTGTCGTCTGACCGTTCACCGTGACACGCTGTTCACAGTTCAAGACTTCGAAATGGTCGATGTCCAGCATATTGTGACTATATATTAAATGTGACGGCAAGACAGAAATATGGATAGTGTCGAATACCTCCTCGGACGGAAGAACTGAAACTTCCACTGACGTTTGGTTCTTCTCATTGCGGTAAAGACGAACTTTGGCGTTGACATCACCATACAACGGTTTGCCACCTTGCAAGTCCCAATTGCCATTGAGTGCGATATTGTCTGAATTTGCATTAGCTGTCAGACCTACAACAAGAGGGCGCCCGCCGTTATTGGCATACTCTCCGTTGCATGTCATGGCAAGTTCGCCATTGACTGTGTTCAAGTCTACATTCGCATTACGTATAAGGTTACTGCCATAACGTACCTCGGAAGCTGACAATTCAGCATCGATGGCATGTGCCGGGTCATTTACCGAGCCCTCAACGCTAACCACTCCGTTAACTGACAACGGGATATTGAACAGTTTACGAATAATATCCACATTTACCATGTTAGCACTTATGTGGAAATTGTTGCCCGTTGGCTTTGGTCGTGATGCGAACAGACTTGGCAGATGGTGTGACAATACACTCTGAATGCTTGACGGCAGGGTCGCATAGTCGTAGTTACCGCTTAAACGGACATTACCAAAATCACTCTCAATATCGGCTGAACGCTGACGGAAATTATTCTTCACGCGTGCGCTCAGATGCTCTATATTATAATTGTTACGGTTATCCGAAGCCGTGAAATTATTTATATTCACCTCGCCATTAAGGTGGTTAAGGTCATGGCCGCTCATGTCTGCCTTTGCCTGGAAACCGAATGTGACGTCTCCAAGGGCATCGGTAAGTTTAAGTTTCTTGAGATTTACGTGCTGCGCATCAATAGTGGCAACAACCTTTTCCTTACTTACCGTGCCGTCAACCCGCAACTTACCGTTAATATCATCCAAGGAAGCAAGTCCCTTAAAGACTCCTCCATGAAGGGCTCCGTCGACAACTATGTTCTTGTAGGAGTAGCCTCGATAATCAAATTGACCTACGTTGCCTTTGGCAACAACATCGAACTTCTCTAGCTTGAAAGGTGAAGGAATTTCTCCTTTAGCCTGAACGTCGCCACGAACAATACCGAAATCGTTGTTGGCAAGTATCTGCTGCAAGTCGACTCCATCAGTCTTGATATGCCCATCGAATTTATTATTGTCCCATTTTATTGCCAAAGCGACATCGCCTACACCACTCTTTATGTTTCCGTCAGCTGTTATCTTGTTGCCAAGACCGGAGGCATTGCCATTAAAATAAACATTGCCGAGACGGCTTATAACTGCAGGAAGTTCAATATTCCTGCTTCTGAAATTTCTTTCTATGAACTTAATACCATCCGCGCTCACCTTAAAGGGATTGGCATGGAGTGTCCAACTAAGGCCTTTATCAAGCTTTCGAAGCTCTCCGCTGCCACGAACGCTGATGCTTTCATCGTCAGATTCGACAAGCAATTTGTCTACATCAACATTCTTAGTCGTACCAGACACGTTGGCAAACATTTTTACTTGCCCCTTAAAACTACGGAGAGTTGGCTCCAACCAAGCCAAATCGGCAGGAGCAAACGTGCTCTTACGCAACAGGACATGGTATCTTAGTGAATTGGTATCGAGCTGTTTGCCATTGAACTTGTATGTTGCGCTGATTTCAGGGAAGAAGATACTTGTATTCGGAAGTTTAATGCTGAAGTTACTTAACTTTGCAGACTTCGCATCAGCTTTAAACTTAAAGCTCAAATCTCGGAGGTCAAGGCCGGAGGCTTCGTTGAAGGACAGGCGCTTCAAAACAAAGTCAACATTGTCGCTAGTCAGATGATTGAGCAGCATGTGTGAGCTCAAATTGGTAACACTAAGATGATTAACGTCGAACTGACCTTTGCGTGGCTTGGAATAATCGTTCCACTTGACAGCGCCATTCCTTATGACAAGACTGCTTATACGAAGGTCTAATGTTGTCTTGCCGCCACCTCCTGAAGATAGAGAATCTAGAGCGAACTGGAAGTTAGGAGCACTTTTGGCATCTCGCTTGTAAAAGTCCGCGTTCAGTCCAAAGAGCTGGGCAGATGACACCGAAACCTTTCCGGAAAAGAGAGGAATGATGTCTATTGTAGCAGACATTCGCGTTGCACACAGCATTTTTTTGTGTTGCTGGTCGTAAATGCGGACATCATCAATTACGACACGGTTCAAAAAGCCCAAATCAACACGGCCTACCTCGACCTTTGTTCCCAACTTCTTACTCAGAGCACTTGCGACCTCGGCACCCGTGAAATTTTGTATAGCCGGAATATGAAGCAAAATGATGACAGCAAAATATAATGCCGCCACCGACCACAGAATAACGTTTATAACCTTGCGCATTTGCTTCATTAAGATTACAAAACTACTAACTTTTTGAGAAAAGCAGAAAATAAAACGGATAAAATTATGAACTTAACGCTTTTTTTCTTAAATTTGCACCAACTATTCATTATTTTCAGACATATTTTAACAAACCAATCAAGCAAGAATATGGCAAATGTTATAAAATTGCGGAAAGGCTTGGACATTCATCTAAAAGGAAAAGCTGAGGCGACTAAATTCGATTCGCCAAAGGTTAGACACTTTGCTTTACTTCCATCGGGCTTCACCGGTGTGACACCCAAAGTCGTTGTAAAGGAAGGCGACAAGGTCCTGGCTGGTGACGCTTTGTTTGTCAACAAGTCTTTTCCAGATGTTAAGTTCGCTTCTCCTGTCAGTGGAGTTGTCACAGCCATACAGCGTGGAGAACGCAGAAGGGTTCTCGCAGTGAAAATAGACGCTGATGAAAAGCAGGAATACCGCGATTACGGTAAAGCAGCCCCTGCAAAACTTGACGCAGACGGCGTCGTTGAAAAGTTAACAAGTTCAGGCTTGTTCGGTTATATCAATCAATTGCCATACGCAATTTCTACCAATCCAAGTGTAAAACCAAAGTCTATATTTGTCTCCGCATTAAGAGACATGCCACTTGCTGCCGATTTTGAAATCGAATTAAAGGGCAACGAGGAGGATTTCCAGACAGGTCTTACAGCATTATCACGCATAGCAAAAGTTTATTTAGG
Source organism: uncultured Prevotella sp. (assembly GCA_900314455.1). Classification (GTDB taxonomy): domain Bacteria; phylum Bacteroidota; class Bacteroidia; order Bacteroidales; family Bacteroidaceae; genus Prevotella. Next base: position 10,203 of record OMVI01000102.1, read on the forward strand.
CATAGGGAAGCATCAGAATTCCAATGCATTGACATCAGCAAAGGATGTTGAGGTAAATATATTCAGCGGACCATGCCCTGCCGGCAATGTAGGTGTTCAGGTCAACCACTTAGACCCCGTGAACAAAGGCGAAGTGGTTTGGACTGTTGACCCATCGGCTGTAATATTCTTCGGAAGGCTTTTCCGTACTGGCAAAGTCGACTTAACCCGTACGATTGCCATAGCAGGCAGCGAGATGAAGAGTACAGGATACGTCGATGTAAAAGTCGGTTCAAGCATTTCCGAGGTTCTTTCTGACAACGTTAGCGTAGATGGTCGTGACATACGTGTTATTGATGGAAATCCGCTAACAGGCAGAAAGGTTTCCAAAGAGGACTACCTTAGTGCGCATACATCAGAGATTACCGCTATTCCAGAAGGCGATGACGTCAATGAATTCGCAGGTTGGATAATGCCACGTCTTAAGGAATTCTCCACTTCTCACAGTTATTTCAGTTGGCTTCGTGGAAAGAATAAGGAATACGACCTTGACGCCCGCATCAAGGGAGGTGAGCGCCACATGATAATGAGTGGCGAATACGACCGCGTTCTGCCAATGGACATCTACGGCGAGTACCTTATCAAGGCAATAATCACTGGCGATATAGACAAGCAGGAGCAGCTTGGAATCTACGAGATAAGCCCTGAGGATTTCGCATTGGCTGAATTCGTGGATTCATCTAAGCTTCCGCTGCAAAAGATTGTACGTCAAGGACTTGATATTCTACGCAAAGAGAATGCATAGTTTGCTTTAAACAAGAAACATACAACTCATAAAATTCAACTTAATATTTTAAAATATGAGTTTAAGAAATTATTTAGACAAGATACGCCCGAAGTTCGAAGAAGGTGGGAAACTGCATGCCTTCAAGAGCGTCTACGACGGTTTTGACTCGTTCCTATATGTCTCCTCTGAAACATCGAGCAGTGGAACGTCAATCCATGACGCCATCGACTCGAAGCGCATAATGAGTATTGTGGTGATAGCACTTATACCTGCAATGCTATTCGGAATGTATAATATAGGCTATCAGAACGCTTATCTCGCCGGAAAACTTTCCGAAGCAACTTTCTGGGGAATGTTCTTCTACGGTTTTCTGGCACTTCTTCCAAACATATTAGTATCTTACATCGTCGGACTTGGTATCGAGTTCGCATGGGCACAGTGGAAACATGAGGAGATACAAGAGGGATACTTGGTAACTGGAATTCTCATCCCGCTTATCACCCCTGTCACAATTCCACTTTGGATGCTGGCTCTTGCAGTAGCCTTCTCCGTAATATTCGCCAAGGAAATCTTTGGAGGTACGGGCATGAACATCTTCAACCCTGCTCTAGTAGCACGTGCCTTCCTGTTCTTCAGCTATCCGAGCAAGATGACCGGCGACTCTGTCTGGGTCGCAAAGAGCGCTATATGCGGTTTAGGCTTTGACGTAGCTGACGGCAAGACAATGGCAACTCCATTAGGAGAGATGGCTCAAGGAGCGAACATTCCTTTCAATATGGATTGGATTTACGGTTTGATTCCGGGCTCAGTGGGCGAGACTTCGCTTATCGCTATTGCCATCGGAGCCGTCATTTTGCTGTGGTGCGGAATTGCAAGTTGGAAGACTATGCTCAGCGTTTTCATCGGAGGCGGTGTGCTGGGAGCCATATTCAACGCTACAGGTTCGCTAACTCTTCCTTGGTACGAGTACCTTGTTCTTGGAGGATTTGCTTTCGGAGCTGTCTTTATGGCAACAGACCCGGTTACAAGTGCACGTACAGAGACCGGTAAATGGATTTACGGGTTCATCGTCGGTGCTATGGCAGTGATTATTCGCGTACTGAATGCCGGCTATCCGGAAGGCATGATGCTAGCCATTCTCTTCGGTAATATGTTTGCTCCGCTTATCGACTATTGTGTAGTACAGCACAATATCAGCAAGCGTGCCAATCGTGTAAAAAACAAATAAAGGAGGACGGATGATGAAAACAAACAGCAATTCGTATACAATAATATATTCTGCGATACTTGTTGTCGTAGTGGCTTTCTTGCTCGCATTCGTCTTTCAGGCACTGAAACCTGCACAAGACGCCAACGTAGCCTTGGACAAGCAGAAGCAGATACTTTATGCTTTGAACCAAAGTCACAAGATGACAGATGCCGAAGCGAAGCAGAAATACAAGGAAATGATTATTTCCGACGACGTCATTGATGCTGACGGAAACGTTGTAAAGAAAGGCTCACAAGGCGGAACGGAAGCTGGTTTCAAACTCAACAGCCAGGATGCAAAGAACGGAAAGCTAGCCCTCTACCGTTGCAAAGTCGATGGCAAGGACAAGTATGTAATACCTATTTATGGCAATGGCCTATGGGGACCGATAAGCGGATATATCGCAATCAACGAAGACAAAGCAACCGTCTTTGGTGCATACTTCAACCATGAAAGCGAAACGGCAGGCCTCGGTGCTGAGATAAAAGACAATACAACATGGCAGCAGCAGTTCAGGGGAAAGCATCTCTTTGCCTCAAACCCATCAAAGATAGCTCTTTCTGTCGTTAAGAAGGGAACTGTAAAGAACCCGGATTACGAAGTTGACGGAGTGACTGGTGCTACACTGACCTCCAACGGTGTATCCGACATGCTCAAAGCAGATAAGGGCGGACTGCAACCGTATGTTAAATTTCTTAGTCAAAAGTAAGATATGGAATTATTCTCAAAACAAAATAAGCGGGTATTTACCGAGCCACTGAACCTGAATAATCCTATTATGGTTCAGGTGTTGGGTATTTGCTCTTCGTTGGCAGTTACTTCTCAGTTGAAGCCTGCAATTGTGATGGGATTGGCTGTGACCATCATCACGGCTTTCTCGAACGTTATTATATCGTTGATACGAAAGACTATTCCAAACCGAATAAGAATTATTGTTCAACTTGTGGTCGTTGCAGCCCTTGTTACAATCGTAAGTCAGATACTCAAGGCTGTAGCTTACGATGTCAGCGTGCAATTGTCCGTTTACGTTGGACTTATCATCACCAACTGTATTCTCATGGGACGTCTCGAGGCTTTCGCCATGACCAACAAGCCTTGGCCTAGTTTCCTTGACGGTCTCGGCAACGGACTTGGCTACGCAATGATACTCGTCATTGTCGGTGCATTCCGCGAATTCTTTGGCCGTGGCTCACTGCTCGGCTTCCAAATCATACCGAAGAACATCTGCGACGCAGGCTGGAACAACGGCATGATGACAATGCCGGCAATGGCTCTTATTCTCTTGGGATGTGTGATATGGATACATCGCGCTTACTTCAGCAAGGACGACAAATAAAAAACAAGTAGGACTATTAAATGGAACATATAATAAATCTTTTCATAAGGTCGATATTTGTCGACAACATGATATTCTCCTTCTTCCTCGGCATGTGCTCTTTCCTTGCCGTATCGAAGAATGTCAAGACTTCACTTGGACTCGGATTGGCTGTGACTTTCGTTCTTGTCATAACCGTACCTGTCGACTATCTCCTTCAGACGAAGGTCCTTGGACCTGACTGTCTCATACAAGGAGTAGACCTGTCATATCTTAGTTTTATCCTCTTTATTGCGGTTATAGCTGGTATAACACAGATTGTTGAGATGGCAGTCGAGAAATATTCGCCTTCACTATATGGTGCTTTGGGCATATTCCTTCCGCTTATCGCCGTCAACTGTGCCATTATGGGAGCATCACTGTTCATGCAGCAGCGCATAGGACTTGACCCGTCAAGCACACAATACATCGGCTCAGTCTGGGATTCCATAGCTTACGCTTTCGGTTCCGGCCTCGGTTGGACGCTCGCCATCGTCTCAATGGGCGCAATACGCGAGAAGATGCAATACTGCGACGTGCCAAAGCCACTTCAGGGACTTGGCATTACGTTCATTACCGTCGGACTTATGGCAATGGCTATGATGTGCTTCTCCGGACTTAAGTTATAAAAAAGATATCAGACTATTTAATTTGAAATAATAATATATGGGACCATTCATATTTGCAAGTATAGGCGTTTTCCTCGTCACAATACTTCTCTTGGTTATTATATTGCTTATATGCAAGAAATATCTGTCACCGAGCGGAAACGTCACCATCACCATTAACGGAGACAAAACGCTCAGCGTAGCTCAAGGCGAATCGCTTATGGCAACCCTTAATGCCAACGGCATTTATCTGCCATCAGCATGCGGAGGAAAGGCAAGCTGCGGACAGTGCAAGGTGCAAGTGCTTGAAGGCGGCGGAGAGATACTCGATTCTGAGCGTCCACACTTCACACGCAAGCAGATTAAGGAACATTGGCGCCTCGGATGCCAGACCAAAGTGAAAGGCGACTTCAAGATAAAGATACCTGAAAGCATACTCGGCGTCAAGGAGTGGGAGTGCACCGTTATTTCCAACAAGAATGTTTCAAGTTTCATCAAGGAGTTCAAGGTAGCATTACCACCTGGAGAGCACATGGATTTCATGCCGGGCTCATACGCACAGATACGCATTCCTGCTTACGATACCATCGACTACGATAAGGACTTCGACAAGAATGACATTGGAGAGGAATACATAGGCGCATGGAAGAAGTTCAACATTTTCTCTCTGAAGGCACACAATCCGGAACCAACAATACGTGCTTACTCAATGGCTAACTACCCCGACGAGGGCGATATCATAATGCTTACCGTGCGCATAGCAACCACTCCGTTCAAGCCGCGTCCACAAGTAGGATTCCAAGATGTTCCGACCGGTATCGGCTCTTCATACATTTTCTCACTTAAACCAGGTGACAAGGTCATGATGAGCGGGCCTTACGGCGACTTCCATCCTAACCTTACGTCAGGCAAGGAGATGATATGGATTGGCGGTGGAGCTGGTATGGCGCCTCTTCGTGCACAGATAATGTACATGACAAAGACACTGAACTGCCGCGACCGAGAGATGCACTTCTTCTACGGAGCACGCAGTCTTACGGAAGCATTTTTCCTTGAAGACTTCTGGGAATTGGAGAAAGAGTTCCCTAACTTCCACTTCCATCTGTCTCTCGACCGTCAAGATCCGAAGGCTGATGCTGCCGGTGTGAAGTATTATACGGGCTTCGCTGTCAACTGCATTCGCGACACTTATCTCAAGGACCATGAGGCACCGGAAGACTGTGAATACTATCTCTGCGGTCCACCTATGCTTATCAAGACTGTCACAGAATACCTCGACAGCCTCGGAGTTGAGCCTGAGAGCATCCTCTATGACAACTTCGGGTAGCATTTAGCAAACCGTAGAAAACTACATATAAACCGTAAGAAAGCCGCTGAAATTCAGCGGCTTTTGTTTTTATATATGACTATACGCAATCAACCGATTTTCTTTCACACGGAGTTTAAAGATTTTAAAGATTGGTTACGCTAGTCGCTACACACATCACAGCAAAGAGGAATCGGCGAAGCCGACATCTTTAAAATCTTTAAACTCCGTGTGAGACATTTGTTTTTGGATGGTTGTGCTTATTTAATTTTATTAGATAATTATCAGCTATCATCCAAACTGCTACAAAATTCCACAGCAGGGGCGTCCCTTGTGGACGCCCGATCGGTATGGAAGACCGACAATTAATGCCTTTTTATTTGTCTTTGCAAGGCAATCGGGCACCCACAAGGGGCGCTCCTGCAGTGGGTGGCATAGTTGTTTGGACATTTGCGGATATTCGCTTTATATTATTATTCGCAATCATCCAAGCGGCCGCAAAAAACGTAAGAAAAGTTTACAGTAGAACGAAAGCTGCCGAAATGGCTCGCAAAACCTGACCTTTTGCGTTGCAAAACCTAAGCTTTTACAGCCTCAAACCTAACCTTTTGGAAGCCCAAAGTTGACCTTTTGCAGCGGCATTGACTATCAATAAGTTACAGAGACAAAAGCAACAGAAAGCTAGAATGAAAAGTTTTGACATGGTAATTCAAAACAATTCAAGCCAATCGTCAAAATTCTTATTCTGGAAAACATGCCAGCCCACAGACTCTTGGGCAGCTTTGCAATTCGCAGGAAGGTCATCTATGAATAATGTATCAGCAGGAATGATGCCCGTTTGCCGTACTACCTCCTTGAATATTCTTTGGTCCGGTTTGTCAAGATGCATACGTTGGGACAGAAAGACCTGCTCAAAGTAATCGTCAACACTATGACCGTCGTATGGGAATAAGTGCTCAACACAATAGTCCCAATGAATGTCTATCGTATTGCTGAGCAAGAATACGCGCTTGCCTTTCGCCCTTAAAGATAGCAGGACGTCCATTTTACGTGTTGGAATCTCACCGAGCATGACATTGGCAGTGTCTATTATCTCCCTGTCAGTAATGGGAAGCCCTGACAAAGTCCTAACTCCATCGCAAAATTCTTTTGTGGAAATAAGTCCCAGACCTAGCTTATGCATCAGTTCTGGACCCTCTGAATGCTGCGACGGGTCAAGGTATGGTGCTAGTCCAAGTGCCGCGAAAGCCTTCATGCAGCCATCGCTGTTGAGCCTGACAAGCACATTGCCCAAGTCAAAGATTATATTCTTGTAAGACAATCCATCCATACCTGTAAAGTTTTACTTCCTACAACATTTCGCTGTCGACGTTTACAATGTGGTCAAGGTCAACGAATTCGCCTTTCTCACGACGCTCTTCAATCTTGCGCTCAAGGCGTTTCTTACGACTGTACTGTATCCATTTACGGGCGAAGACATTAGGAATATCAACGCCAATGGCAATCATTATGAGGATAAGGCTTCCCTTGATGGCATTGGTAGTGGCAACGGTAAGCTCACCAACTACACCTGACATGTTAATCAATCCATACAGAGCGCGGTACATGAACACTCCCGGCACCATTGGAATAACAGCCGGTATCGTTATGCACTGGTGTGGAGTATGAATGACATGGCACATTTTGATATTGATAATCGATATCAGTGCCGAGCCGCAAAGGGTTCCCACAATCGGTCCATAGTCAAGTCCGATATTGTTGGTCGATGGTCCTAGGTTCACAAAGTTGCGGAAGCACACTGCTATTACACCGCCACATGCTACCCAAGGCATTAACCTCAGGGGCGTATTGAAGATTGTTGCAAAGCCTATAGCCGAGACAGCAGCAGCTATAGCGTATTCTAGGAAAGTATGATGCGGGGTCATACTCAAATCCGTCACGAAGTTATTGATACCGAACACCTTGATAGCCATCGCGATACCAAACGACATTGCGATAATCATCAGCAACGTGTTGGTAGCACGGACAAGTCCCGTCTCAATATGGTTGTCAAGCATGTCGCTTACAAAATTAATAAGCGGCACTCCAGGAACGATGAATAATGAGCAAGCCATGAGCGGATGCCAAGGCGTAACCGACTGCATGAAAGCAAGCGGTGAAGTTGAAATGAATTCCGAGAGAGGATTTCCAGGGATACTAATGTATGCCGACAGCCACGCGAGTATGGTAGACACGAAAGCTGCTACAGCAATGTCGAAATAAGTATTCGAGCCGCAACCGTTAAGCCACATCCGAAGTCGGTTGCCCAGAATTGCTGCTATTGACGCATAGAAGAATGCTGCCCAGTCGCATCCAAACTGAATGCAGAAGCCTCCACAAGCGAACCCGGCGCAAATGGCCACTGCCCAATCGCTGTATGTACGCTTACGTGTACCGACACACTGCAAGGCCGCTTCGTAATCCTCAATGCTGTAATTTCGTGATATTGCACGCCAAGTCAACTTCGAAATGTCCTGTATTGCCGCCATGTCTATGCCATGCTTGTAGCAGCGGCGCATACGTACATAGGAATGATGGTCGTCGCCAAAGCATATCGTAAGCATGTAGTAGTCGACATAAATATGAAGATATTCCTTGGAGAATCCAAAGAATGCGGCAGCGCGGTTCATATTACGAAGGATACGGCTCGTATCTGCCGAACTGTCAACGAGTATCTGTCCCGTCCGTAAAAGTAAGTCTATCCGATGGTTCAAGTCTTGAACCGACTCAGTATGGCATGGGTGACACCCATCGCCGCAGCAATCAATAGTCTTTTTCGTGTTATCCATTATAAAGAAGTCCTCGTACTCTAAGAATTTTGCCTATAAACAGGAATTTTGGCTAAACCGACTGCAAAGTTACTAAAAAATTAACACATAGACTTGATGGGTGGAATTTTTTTCGTATCTTTGCCACAAAATTGTGCAATTTCACTTGGCATAACAAAAACCGAAAATGAAACAATTCTTCAAGTACACGTGCGCCACGATAGTGGGAATCATCATAACTGGAATACTGGCAACGGTCTTCGGCATAATAGCACTTGCCGGAATAGCAGCAGCTTCGGAGACTTCCGGTAGCGTAGCCGACAACTCCGTCCTCGTGCTTAACCTTTCCGGACTGATGCAGGAGCGCTCTGAGAACGCCAGACTTTCTGCCATTGCCGGCACCGAAGGCACCATCGGACTCGACACTTACCTCAAAGCTATAAGCAACGCTCAAAAGAATGACAAGGTAAAAGGCATATATATTGAGGCTGGAGCTTTCGCCGCCGACTCTTACGCTTCGTTGCAGGCAGTTCGCAATGCTCTCAGCAACTTCAAGAAAAGCGGCAAATGGATTATTGCTTACGGCGATACATACACTCAAGGTGCATACTATGTCGCCTCTGTTGCCGATAAAATATACTTGAATCCGCAAGGTCAGATTGACTGGCACGGTCTTGCATCGCAGCCAATCTTCCTCAAGGACATGCTCGCCAAGTTTGGTATCAAGATGCAAGTGGCCAAAGTCGGAACGTACAAGAGCATGCCGGAGATGTACACAGCTACTGAAATGAGCGATGCTAACCGCGCTCAGACTCAGGCATACATCAACGCCATCTGGGGCAACGTTGTCAATGATGTCAGCAAGTCACGACACATCACTCCTCAAAAGCTCAACCAGCTCGCCGACAGTGTTATCACTTTCGCCGACACTAAGGAATTTGTTACGGAGCACCTTGCCGACTCTCTCATCTACACCGACGAAGTTAAGAAAATCGTTAAGAAGCGTCTCGGAATGGAACCTGACGACGATGACAACATAAAACAAGTCACTCCGTCCGTACTTGCTGCCGAGAACGATGACGAAGGCGATGAAATAGCAGTCTACTATGCATACGGTGATGTTGTTGACGGGGCTGCCTCATCACCCAACAGTAACCATAAGATTGACGCTCAGACCGTTTGTCGCGACCTTGAAAAGCTTGCCAACGACGACGATGTCAAAGCTGTGGTACTCAGAGTCAACTCTGGTGGAGGCTCAGCGTATGCCTCTGAGCAGATATGGCATCAGATATCAGAACTGAAAAAGAAAAAGCCAGTTGTCGTTTCCATGGGTGGAATGGCAGCAAGCGGCGCCTATTACATAAGCGCACCTGCCAATTGGATATTCGCTGAGCCAACAACGCTGACAGGCTCAATAGGCATTTTCGGTCTATTCCCTGATGCAAGCGGACTCCTAAAGGACAAGCTCGGCATTAAGTTCGACGCCGTCAAGACCAACGCTCATAGTGATTTCGGAGCCATTTCTCGACCTATCACTCCCGAAGAGATGCACATTCTCGAAGGATATATCAACCGTGGCTACCAGCTTTTCCGCCAGCGCGTTGCCGACGGACGTCACATGACAACCGCACAAGTAGAGAAGATAGCTCAAGGTCATGTTTTTGCCGGACAGGATGCACTCCGCATACACCTCGTTGACCAACTCGGAGGCCTCGATGAAGCTGTCGCTAAGGCTGCACAGCTAGCAAAGCTAAAGGAATATCACACTTCTCCCTACCCCGCCCCTGCGTCCTGGCTCGACCAACTAGTAGGGCAAATCAGCGGAGGCAACTACCTTGACGAGGGCATACGCTCGCAACTCGGACCTCTCTACGAGCCAGTTATGATGCTCCGCAATATCGACAAGGCTGATGCAATTCAGATGCGCATGCCTTACGAGCCGAACATTGAATAAAGAGAACTTAGCATAAACCTGAAAATATAAGATTGATGGAAGGCGATTACATAAAGATACGCAAGTGGCTGCGGCCTCTGAGTTTCTTGTACCGGATAGGAATTGGAATAAGGAACCAACTGTTCGAACTGAAGATACTCAAGACCCGGAGCTTCACTACACCTGTTATCTCTGTCGGGAACATAACCGTCGGAGGAACGGGGAAAACCCCACATGTCGAGTATCTTGTACGTCTGCTGTCGAAATACGTCAATGTTGCAGTCCTTAGCCGTGGCTACAAGCGAAAGACAAAAGGCTATATCCTCGCCGACGAGACATCTACAATGAGGTCAATCGGCGACGAACCGTATCAGATGAAGCTCAAATTCCCTGATATCAACATAGCCGTCGACGCCAACAGATGCGAGGGTATCGACCACATTATGAACGATGAGAAGACCAAGGATACTGACGTAATCATCCTAGACGACGCTTTCCAGCATCGGTATGTAAAGCCCGGCATCAATATTCTGCTTGTCGACTATCACCGATTGATAATCTACGATGAGCTGCTGCCTGCCGGAAGCCTCCGTGAACCTATCGAAAGCAAGAGCCGCGCGGACATTGTCATCATCACAAAGTGCCCCGATACGCTCAATCCAATTGACTTCCGAGTGCTGACAAAGGCGATGAAGCTGTATGCTTACCAATCGTTGTTCTTTACTTCGTTAAAATACGATAAGCCATATCCTCTTTTCCCCGAAGGCAAACTGCCGGAAATCGAGCCGATAAACATCGACGTGCTGTTGCTTACAGGCATAGCCGGACCAAGTCAGATGATTGATGACCTGCGCCCGAAAGTGCATACTCTTACGCCGATGACTTATCCCGACCACCATGCTTTCCGCCGTAAGGACATTGAAAGAATCAACAACGCCTTCAGCGCCATGGAGGGAAACAACAAGGTTATAGTGACAACGGAGAAGGATGCGGCAAGGCTTCGCAACGCCGAAGGCCTGTCCGAAGAAGTTCGCGAGCACCTTGTCGTACTGCCAGTGGAAATAAAGTTTATGCTTGACGGACAAGAACTATTCAACAATAAAATTATCAGCTATGTACAAAAAAATTCAAGAAACAGCATCCTGGTTAGAAAAAAGGATGACGACACACCCAAAAACGGCAATCGTTCTGGGCACAGGCCTCGGACAATTAGCTTCCGAGATAACTGATACTTACGAATTCCAATATAAGGATATTCCAAATTTCCCAATCTCAACCGTCGAGGGACATGCTGGCAAACTTATCTTCGGCAAACTTGGCGGCAAGGACATCATGGCGATGGACGGGCGCTTCCACTTCTACGAAGGCTACACCATGAAAGAGGTAACGTTCCCGATACGCGTCATGTATGAGCTCGGTATCACAACGTTGTTCGTCAGCAATGCCTCGGGAGGTATGAACCCTGAGTTCAAAATCGGTGACCTCATGATTATAACCGACCACATAAACCTCTTCCCGGAGCATCCTCTGCACGGCAAGAACTTCCCGACTGGTCCACGATTCCCCGACATGCACGAGGCTTACGACCACGAACTCATCAAGCTTGCTGATACTATCGCTGAAGAAAAGGGCATAAAGGTTCAGCACGGAGTATACGTTGGCGTTCAGGGACCGACATTCGAGACACCGGCAGAATACAGGTTCTACCACCTCATCGGTGGCGACGCTGTTGGTATGAGCACAGTACCGGAGGTCATAGTTGCCCACCACTGCGGAATAAAAGTATTCGGAATATCAGTCATTACAGACCTTGGCGGCTTCGACAACCCTGTAGAAGTGAGCCACGAAGAAGTACAGGAGGCTGCCAACGAGGCACAGCCGCGCATGTGCGACATATTCCGTGAACTTATAAAGAGAAGTTAATAATGGAAATAAACAGCATTGGTGAGTTTGGACTTATCGACCGGCTCACCAAGAATATAGAACTTAAGAACAAGAGTTCGGTAATGGGTGTCGGCGACGACTGTGCCGTTATGCACTACCCCGACAAAGAAGTGCTCGTCACATCGGATATGCTCATGGAGGGCATACACTTCGATTTGGTTTACACTCCTTTAGAGCAACTGGGCTATAAGGCGGCAATGGTAAACATCAGCGACGTGTTTGCCATGAACGGAACGCCACGGCAGCTCATCGTATCGATTGCCATCGACAAGCGACTACAGGTCGAAGACGTGGAAGCCATCTACCGTGGCATACAGAAAGCGTGCGACAAATGGGGCGTTGACATTGTCGGAGGAGACACGACAACATCGCTGACGGGTCTTGCAATATCGGTGACTTGCATCGGCGAGGCTGCCAAGGAAGACATCGTCTACCGACACGGAGCAAACGAGACCGACCTCATCTGCGTCTCCGGAGACCTCGGTTCTGCCTACATGGGCCTGCAAATTCTCGAGCGGGAGAAGAGCGTCTACTACCAGCAGATAGACGATTACAACAAGAAAGTTCGCGAAGCGCAGAAGAACAACGACGTGGCGAAACTCAACGGACTACGTGCACGGCGCTCAATGGTAGAAGATTTCCAGCCAGACTTTGCCGGCAAGGAATACTTAATCGACCGTCAGCTCAAGCCAGAGGCTCGCGGAGACGTCATCGAAGCCTTGCGCGAGAACAATATCCACCCAACAGCAATGATGGACATCTCCGACGGACTGTCGTCAGAGCTCTTCCATATCTGCAAGCACAGCCATTGCGGATGCCGAATCTACGAAAAGGAGATTCCAATTGACTACCAAACGGCATCAACATGCGAGGAGTTCAACATGAACCTCACAACTGCGGCGCTCAACGGAGGTGAAGACTACGAACTGCTCTTTACTGTTCCTATCGGTGACCACGAGAAACTGAAAGCCCTTGAGGGTATCCATCAGATTGGCTACATCACCAAGGAGGAACTAGGCGAATATCTCGTAACCCGCGACGGTCAAGAGTTTGAACTGAAAGCACAAGGCTGGGACCACATGAAAGAAGAGAAGTAAAATTCCACTAATTATCAACCGGTTACAAAGGTAACTGAAAATTATTGGCAAAAAAGTAGCAAAATATTTTGCGCGAACCGATTTATTTCAGTACCTTTGCAACCGCAATTCAGAAAACAAGTACATCAGTACAACTTTTTCAATTGTAAAACAAAATGGTGCCTTAGCTCAGGTGGTAGAGCAATGGACTGAAAATCCATGTGTCCTTGGTTCAACTCCAAGAGGTACCACTCCTCCTTTCATTAGGGCGGTTCTCCACAAGAGGCCGCTCTTTCTTTTTATATACCATTCCGGTCTTTCGCGTTCGAAAGACAATCATCAATCCTTTATTATCCCCTACTTACACAATATTAATTAATAAAATGCGTTTAAAAGATATATGAACAGAAACGCACTTCTCATTATATCACTATTTGCAATGCTCTTAACGGCATGTTCCGACGACGACTCGTTTACGACTTCGCCATCCAACTTGCTGACGTTCTCAACCGATACCGTAAAGCTCGACACAGTGTTCTCACGCATTCCGACGGCAACACGCACGTTCTGGGTTTACAACCATTCAGGCGACGGCATACGATGCAGCAGCGTCCGTCTCGAGCAAGGCAACCAGACCGGTTTCCGTGTCAATGTCGACGGCATCTATCTCGGCGAGTCACAGGGCTATCAGACCAACGAAATAGAAATACGCGACAAGGATTCGATACGTGTTTTCGTAGAGTTGACATCGCCAAACAATAACGCCAAGACTCCACAGTTGCTCGAGGACAACCTCGTGTTTACCCTCGAGAGTGGCGTACAGCAACGTGTGAACCTCCGTGGATATACCTGGGACGCCGCCATATACGGCCTTCTGGAAATACAACATGACACGACAATATCGAGTACGAAACCTATCGTAATACAAAGCGGGCTAAAAGTCGACTCCGGAGCTACACTCACAGTAGCGGCAGGAACAACATTGTACTTCGGTCAGCGCGCCGGTGCCGACGTCTACGGTCGTCTGATTGCTGAGGGAACAGCCGACAACAACGTCGTATTCCGTGGTGACCGCATCGACAGGATGTTCGATTATCTCCCTTACGACCGCGTTCCGGGACAGTGGCAGGGCATCCACTTCCATGAGTCTTCTTATGAGAACTCGTTCAACTATGCAGATATCCACTCCGCATACAATGGTGTTGTGTGCGACTCGTCGAGTGTTGAGCGTCTGAAACTGCGTGCCTACAACACGATTATACACAACTGCCAAGGCTACGGACTGCTGGAGACGAACTGTGTGGTTGACTTATACAACTGCCAGATAACAAATACTCTGAACGATTGCGCTGCATTCTTCGGCGGTGGAGCAATGCTTCGCCACTGTACAATTGCGCAGTTCTATCCTTTCGACTCAAATCGCGGCGTCGCACTTCGCTTTGCCAACTACCGCAATGAGCATACCTACCCACTCTATCAGTTTGATGTCTACAACACATTGGTAACCGGCTACGCCGATGATGTCGTCATGGGCGACTTCAAGGATGACGTAAGCGCAACTTATATGTTCAGCCATTGCATTCTTCGGACCATCAAACCTGACACGCTCGACACAGAGCGGTTCGTCGACGTTCAGTTCGAGGATATCAAGGACACGGCGGCCATAACTGGTGAAAAGCATTTCAAGAACATAGACGCCGACCGCCAGTACTACGATTTCCACCTCGATTCGCTGTCAACGGCCATCGACTCTGGTCTCGTTCTTCCCAACGGCTACAGCGCCTACGACCGTGACGGAAAGCCACGCGACTCCCGTCCGGACATCGGAGCATACGAATTCCAGCATCACAAGGGAGCGGCAAATATACGTAGACGGCGGTAAAAGGCTACCGCCGCCTTTCTTCACGACAACCGAACTAACCGACTAAAATCTTTATATATTATGAAGCACATCGACTTAAGCATAACCATAGGCTACTGCCAGCCACAGGAACTGTCTTCAGAGGAGCAGGAACTCATAGAGAAGGCAAAGGAAGCGACGCGCAATTCCTATTCACCATACAGCAAGTTTGCTGTCGGTGCAGCACTACGGCTGAAAGACGGTACCATCGTCATTGGCGCAAACCAGGAGAATGCGGCATTCCCTTCAGGGCTGTGTGCCGAGCGCACCGCCATATTCGCTGCCCAGGCACAGCACCCGGAGCAGCCTATAACAACTCTCGCCATCGCCGCCCGCAATGCCAGCGGCTTCATGCCGCAACCCATTGTACCATGTGGCTCATGCCGCCAGGTGATGACTGAAATTGAGGACCGCTACAAACAGCCTGTCCGCATACTACTCTACGGCACCGAAGGAGTCTATGTCGTTAAATCTGTCAAGGACATTCTGCCCCTCTCCTTCATAGGCGACTCAATGAAATAATTCACCCTTTACCCTTCTACATTATTCATCATCCACCCTGTTCTTACCTTTTTACTTTTCTACCTTTTTACCTTTCCCCCGTGTTTAGGCATACTTTTTGTAGGTAATCAAGTAGAAAAGAAAAATGAATAGGAGGTTTTGAATTATGGCATTTATTGATTATTACAAAATACTGGGCGTCAGCAAGGACATCCCGCAAGATGAAGTGAAAGCCGCTTACCGTAAGCGTGCAAAGCAGTTCCACCCCGACTTGCATCCTAACGACCCAAAGGCGAAGGCGAAGTTCCAAGCCCTGAATGAGGCTTATGCCGTCATCAGTGACCCGGAAAAGCGTGCTAAGTACGACAAGTACGGTGAGCGCTGGCGTGACGCTGAAGCTTTCGAGCAGGCACAAGGCGCATCCGGCGGTGGAGGTGGTTTCTCCGGCTTCGGCAGCAGAGGAGGTGACCCGTTCGGAGGGTTCGACTTCAGCAGTTTCGGAAGTGGCGGAGGTTTCTCCAGTTTCTTCCAGGACTTGTTCGGGAACACCGGCAGACGCACGTCAAGCCGTCAGAGTTATGGCTTCGGACGTCACAGCACAGGACAGATGGACGCAAAGGTGAACATCGACTTGTACACCGCTCTGCTCGGAGGCGACATTATCATACAGCTCAGTTCGGGCAAGAAGATAAAACTGAAGATTAAGGCTGGTACGCAGAATGGCACTAAAGTCCGTCTGCGTGGCAAAGGCTACGACCGTGGCGACGGCACTTATGGTGACTTGATAATCACCTACAACGTACAGTTGCCTACACAGTTGAACGACCGCCAGCGTCAGTTGCTCATGGAAATGAGGGCTGCCGGCTGACCTTCAGACGGTGAACGAGAATAAGATTTGTGTGAAAATAAGACATGTAAAATACAAGGTATGATATCCATAGGGCATGTATTGGAAAGCAGTACATGCCCTTTTTCGTTATGAAAGCTTTCCTATGAGATTGCGAAAGCTAAGCTACGAGAATAAAAAATAAATTATTTTTGGTTGATTTTTAATTTATTTTTCTTCCATTTTTAATTTATTTTTCAGACGAGAACAATTTATTTTCCGATGCAAAAGTTATTCTTTCGCATTCCAACGGTATAACGATTAGTTTTAAAAACCTGAGTTGGGGGATTAGAAAAGTGTTTTGAGAAATCGCTAATCTCACATGATTTTATTACCCTTGTAGTTGTAAATAAAATAATATGTTTTGCGGTCAGCCACTTATCCATCAGGTGCTGATGAACAAAGAGTCTGTATTTTCATGTAAATAAGAAGGGATTTCTTTGGTAGTTTTCTCTTTTTGAGCTACCTTTGCAAATGTAAACTGTGATTTATATAAATTGCCATTAACATTTAGCACTTATGGAATTCTACGACAGACAGGAAGAGCTTAGGATATTGCATGAAAACGAGGAACTTTCCAAAGAACATGCCTCATTTATGGTCCTTATGGGAAGAAGGCGGATTGGCAAGACTACCTTGCTGACTAAGGCATTTGAAGGGGAACGGTACGCCTATCTTTTCGTGTCACGCGACAGTGAGGCCCTCCTTTGCGGCAAGTTCCAGAGGGCGCTGGAAGAGCAGATAGGCATCCACGTCTATGGCAGCATCACCCGTCTGCGGGAATTGTTCGAGGTCATCATGAAGGAATCCCTGCAAAGACATTTCACCCTTATAATAGACGAGTTCCAGGATTTATATAAGGTAAACAGCAGCTCATTCAGCGACATGCAGGACATTTGGGACAGATACCACTCCCGATCAAAGATTAATTTGATTGCGTGCGGCAGTATCCATTCACTTATGAAGCGTATCTTCGAGGACAATTCTGAGCCGCTTTACGGGCGCCCTACCTCAAAAATGACAATACGTCCGTTTACGACTGCCGTTCTCAAGCAGATCCTTTCTGATGCCAACCCCAGCTACGGGCCTGATGACCTGCTTTGCCTTTACATGCTTACCGGCGGCGTGGCAAAATACATAGAGCTGCTTATAGATGCCGGATGCACTACCAAGGATAAGATGCTCAATGCCGTTTGCCGTCAGGACTCTTATTTTCTGAGCGAGGGTCACGACCTTCTTGTCAATGAGTTTCAGGGTGAGTATGGCACTTATTTCTCCATATTGCAGCTCATTGCCTCTGGTCTGACAAGGAGGAGCGAGATAGACGGGACATTGCAGAAGGACGCCGGCGCCTTCCTGAAGAAGCTTGACGACGATTATGAAATGATTTCCAAGCTCCAGCCTGTCCTCGCCAAGCCGGGCAGCAAGACAAGCATATATGAAATCCACGACAATTTCCTGTGCTTCTGGTTCCGTTTCATTTATCCGTACCAGTCCCTCATCGAACGGGGTCAGCTGAAGATGCTGAGGAAATACATAGGCGAGCAGTACAACCAGTTCACGGGAAGAAGTCTTGAAAGATACTTTCAGGACAAGCTGATGGAGAGTGGCGATTATACTACAATCGGCAACTGGTGGGACAGAAGTGGCAAGAATGAAATAGATGTCGTCGCGCTTAACGAGTTCAACCATACCGGCATCATCGGAGAAGTGAAACGCAATCCGGAACGGCTAAGTATGAAAGACCTTAAAGAAAAGGCCGCAGCCCTGCCACGCAATCAGTTCGGACGCTACAAGATGGATTTCAAGGGATTCTCATTAAAGGACATGTAGTTAAAACGCATGGAAGATATTCGCTGCTTCTGATAGTCGGTCCACAACCAGGGCAACGGCAACAGGTTCGGCAAGGGCTTCCGTCTCATTCGGTGGATAAAGGCAAGATTTAGGATGACGAGCTGCGCCCACTTTAGTAAGGCAGCGAATTCCGACATCGTATGCCGGACGGTTCTTGCTGAGCAGCTCGTTTATCAACTGGCTCCAATCAGTTGGGAGGGTTATATCAAAAAATGCTTCCATAATGCGTAGTTTTGAAAGCATTTGGTATAGAGAAAAGGCAAACCGTCAGCATTTTGTGCTAACTTCTTTGCTATTTTCGATTAGCTATTGACTGAATTCTTTAAATCATACTACTCTGGTTCTGTATTGTCTTTTTCTTTATTTGGCTTATCAATTTTTTTAGAACTAATAGCCTCCGGCGGATTTTTTATTAGAAAAAAATTGCGGGGAGGTTACAGTAGGAACCGTTATAGAATCCCATGGAGTTACCGGCGGGACATCAGTTGTATCAACCGACGGCGATTGCTCGAGCATCTGGCTCCGCTCGTCGTCAATCTGCTCCATGATGTACTTCATGCAGCCATTCTTCATATTGGTGATTTGTGCCAAACGACTTTCAACGTCATCAGTGTTGC
Organism: uncultured Prevotella sp.; assembly: GCA_900314455.1. Classification (GTDB taxonomy): domain Bacteria; phylum Bacteroidota; class Bacteroidia; order Bacteroidales; family Bacteroidaceae; genus Prevotella. The sequence goes on from OMVI01000102.1 coordinate 29,004, forward strand.
GGTAGCGACGATAGAAATCTTCGGAAGAGGAAAACTGACGGTAGGCTTGCTTCCAGTTCTTGAGGAACATATTGCAGAAGCCAAGGCGATAATAGACATCGCCTTTCTCATTATTGTAGCACACTTCAAGGTCTTTGGTAAAGTATTCGATAGCCTTTTCGTACTTCTTCAACTGGAAATAGCTTTCGCCGGCTGCATAATAGTAAACGCTACGCTCGTGAGGGGCAAGCCCGTCGAGCTGCGGCAACACCTTATCGAAGTACTTTACCGCCTTGTCATAATCCCATTCGTAGTAGTAGCATAATCCTATGAAAGCCCTGAAGCGAGGGTTCAGCTTGTGGTTCTTGTCCAAAGGGAGAAAGAGAAGCAACGCTTCATGGTACTTTCCGCTTTGGAAGTACTCCATAGCCATGCCAAGTTTGTCGACGTCGGAAACTTTTTGCTGCGCGCCAACACTAGCAACACCTGTAAAAAGCATTGCCGCAAGGATTATACATTTCAACTTTGACATTAGCAGGGATTAAACATCCATATCGCTCCAGATAAGCTTCCTGAGCTTGTGCTCACCATAGCGTATCAGGTCGAGGTCAATGCTGACCTGCCCTTTTACGTGGTTCTCATGGTTGTCACCCATGGTTATCTCTATCTGTTTCAGCCGGGCAAGGAGCCGTGGCTCGGTCATGTTGGTGTGACCTTCTACCAGACAGTTCAGATATTTGTTATCACCGGCAGGGCGGTCTGCCTCTGCCACAGGGTCAGTCCATACAGGTTCCGTAAAGGAGGCATCAGGGATAAGATGGCTTAATATTTCTCGTGCACGTTGTATGTTTTCCTCCTGATTACTGTTCGATCCGAGGGAAATAATTACTTTCATAACTGCAAAAGTAGTAATAATATTTTGTTTTTCAAATCATTTGCCGTATTTTTGCACTAACTAAATTCATAATGCTGATGAATCGAACCGTTTTGCTGCTTATTGCTGTCAGTTTTTCAGTGCAGGCTATATGCGGACCGCGATATCGTTGGAACTCACGGTACCAGAATTATATAGACCAGTACAAGGACTTGGCTATAGAAGAGATGCTAAACTACGGTATTCCCGCTAGTATAACGTTGGCGCAAGGGTTGCTGGAAAGCGGTGCCGGCGGAAGTGAACTTACTCAGAAAGGCAACAACCACTTCGGAATAAAGTGCCACGGCTGGGAGGGGCGCGCCGTCTACCATGACGATGATGCCGCCAACGAGTGTTTCCGTGCTTACGACAACGCTGAGCAGAGCTATGAGGACCACTGTAAGTTTCTGAAACGGAGCCGCCGCTATCGCAGCCTTTTCGACCTCGAGCGCACTGACTACCGTGGATGGGCACGCGGACTGAAAGCTGCCGGCTATGCAACTGACCCAAACTACGCACAGAGGCTTATCGACATAATCGAACTTTACAAGCTTCACCAGTATGACAAGGCAAAAAACTACGACAAATTCATGGTGAGGCGTGCCGAAATTGACAAACCGATTAGAGTTGGAATGACACTGCATCCAATCAGACGGTATAACGAAAATTACTACATAAAGGTTCGGCCGGGTGATACTTTCTATTCTATCGGCAAGGAAATCGGCATCTCAGGCAAAAAGATAGCTAAATGGAATGAGCGGGAATACGATGACAGACTGACGGTTAATGAGATTATCTGGTTGAAAAAGAAACAGAAACGTGCACCAAAACAATATAAGAAGCATCCGCATCTCGTGAGAACAAATGAGAGTCTGTATGACATTGCACAGTTCTATGGCATCAGATTGAAGAGCATAATAAAGATGAACCCACAGCTGCAACGCAACGATTATCAAGTTCGCATAGGCGATGAAATCCGGGTTTACTAATCAACTGAAAGCGACTTTGAAACAGACGGATATACAAAACTAAAGCGGCGCGTCAGAGTTTTACCTCCGATGCGCCGCTTCTTTATGTCTTTCTGTGTACGATTTCGCTTTGTAAAATCATACTCAACGATAAGTTCGATATTACTTCTTCATTCCCTTGTAACGCTTGTTAAGACCTGCAACAACCTGGTCGGTGATGTCGTAAGCGTCCTGAGCATAGAGGATGTTGTCGCCCTGCTTTGCGAATATCATAGAGAACTTCTTGTCCTTGTTGTATTCGGCAAGGAAATGATGGATGCTGTCTGACAAAGCCTTGTTGTATTTCTCAGCTTCCTTCTGGTATTCTGCGCCTAAACGCTGCTGAAGAGCATCGCCCTCCTGTGCCTGCTGCTGAAGGCTTGCCTGTATCTGCTGTGCCTGCTGCTGGCTGTACTTGTTAGCCTGAACGCCCTGCTGGAAGTTCTGGGCTGCCTGCTGAAGGCTCTGCTGCTTGCCCTGAAGTGTCTTCTGGATATTGCTCTGCTTGCCCTGCATCAGTTTTGTTACATCTTTCCAATACTGATACTGGCTCATGATTGAATCAACCTCAACGTATGCAATCTTCAAACCATCCTTGCTGTCAGCCACCGTTCCCTTATCGGCAGATGCCTGAGTGTCGTTCTTCTTGGGCTGGTTGTTGCATGAAGTCATGCCCATGCCCAACATGGCTGTAACAGCCATAGCAATAAAAATCTTTCTCATTATTTATTAATCGTTGTTTATTTTCTTTTTACGTGCCCTCGCTTCTCTGTCCTGGTCGAGAACACAATGAATGTTTTTGCTTTTCAGATACGGATTGTCCTTTATATGTTGCGACTTAATAGTCCCGTCCTTTATAACAAAGAGCCTGACGCACATTAAAGCTACCGCAATAGCAATAATTAACATGCTCAGAAGGGAAATCTTAATCATTTTTCGTAACTTTGCATTAATTCTTTGCAAAGGTAGTGCAAATCGAAGACAATACAAAATAAAACCCTGTTTTTATTTTTATTGCCATTTTCGTCTATTGCATCTATTCCTTCTATCAAAGTCTATAGACACACATTATTAATATATAATAGCAATGGAAAAAGCAGATTTGAAACCAGCAAGTGTTTTCAAGATGTTCGCGGAGATAAACAAGATACCGCGTCCGTCAAAGCATGAGGAGAAAATTATTGAATTCCTGAAGAACTTCGGTGAGAGCCACGGACTCGAAACCAAGGTCGACGAAACAGGAAACGTCCTTATACGCAAGCCCGCAACAAAGGGCATGGAGGACAAGCCTACTGTTATCCTACAGAGCCACATGGATATGGTTTGCGACAAGCTCGTCAATGTCGACTTCGACTTCTCAAAAGATGCAATCCAAACATATATCGACGGCGAATGGATGCACGCTAAAGGTACAACGCTTGGAGCCGATGACGGTATCGGCGATGCTATAGAACTTGCCATTCTCGTATCGGACGACATTGAGCACGGTCCTCTGGAGTGCGTGTTCACCCGCGACGAGGAAACGCAGCTTACCGGCGCGTTCGGAATGAAGCCCGGATTCATGACTGGTAAATACCTCATCAACCTCGACTCTGAGGAAGAAGGCGAGATATTCGTTAGCTGTGCAGGTGGTAAGAGTACTACTGCTACATTCAACTTCAAGCGTGAAGAGGCTCCTGTCGACTACTTCTTTATGCAGGCTAACATAAAGGGACTTAAGGGAGGACACTCAGGCGACGACATCGAAAAGAAGCGTGCCAATGCCATTAAGCTGATGGCAAGGTTCCTCTATAAGGAGAATGAGAAGTTCGACTTGCGTCTGGCTCGCTGGAATTCAGGCCGCATGCACAACGCTATACCTCGTGACGGCGAGGTTGTATTCGCTGTTCCTGCTGACAAGAAGGAAGAGGTAAAGGCTGACTGGAATGTATTCACTCACGACGTTGAGGACGAGTTCCACGTAACCGACACAACTATGGATTGGCATCTCGGAAGCACCGACCGCGAGACGGTTATCCCGAAGACTGTTTCCACCAATATCATCCGTGCACTGCAAGCCGTCGACAATGGCGTGTTCGCAATGTGTCAGGACGAGGCTCTTGCATGGATGGTTGAGACATCGAGCAACACGGCAAGCGTGCAGACGTCAGACGACAAGGTCGTCATAGTTGCTTCGCAGCGCAGTAACGTCATGAGCAACCTTGAGAATATGTGCAACACGGTCAAGGCTGTATATCAGCTAGCAGGCGCAACGGTTGAGCAGAACGACGGATACCCTGCCTGGAAGATGAATCCTAACTCCGAATTGGTTAAGATTGCTGTAGAGGAATACAAGAAACTCTTCGGCAATGAGCCGGTTGTCAAGGGTATTCACGCTGGTCTTGAGTGCGGTCTCTTCTCGGAGAAGTACCCTGACCTCGACATGATAAGCTTCGGTCCAACGCTCCGCCACGTACACACTCCGGACGAATGCCTGTACATTCCGTCAGTACAGAAGGTATGGAGTCATCTGCTGGCAATACTGAAGAATATTGATTAACACGCCAATAATGATATAATAAACTATGCTCCGGCAAGCGGATAATAATAATTCGCATGTCGGAGCATATTTTTTTAGTTCATTATTCGTTATTCGAATTATTTTTATTAACTTTGCAACATATTGAAAGGAATAATCAACCTTTAACATAAAAAGAGTAACCAATCAACAACTTATAAAAGAATTATGAAAGCATCAGTTGAATTAGAGAAGCTGAGCCAGAAGTTTCCCGGTCAGCCAGAGTACATCCAGGCCGTTTCACAAGTCTTGGGCACAATCGAAGAAGAGTACAACAAGCATCCAGAATTTGACAGGTACAATCTCATTGAGAGACTTTGCATACCTGATCGCATTTTAAAATTCCGCGTCAACTGGGTAGACGACAATGGCAAAGTTCAGACAAACATGGGCTATCGCATCCAGCACAATAACGCTATCGGCCCGTATAAAGGCGGTATCCGTTTCCACGCATCTGTTAACGAGTCAATCCTTAAGTTCCTTGCTTTCGAGCAGACTTTCAAGAACTCTCTGACAACACTGCCTATGGGTGGTGCAAAAGGTGGTAGTGACTTCTCACCGCGCGGCAAGTCGAACAATGAGGTGATGCGCTTCTGCAACGCCTTCATGGACGAATTGTTCCGTTACATTGGTCCTGACACTGACGTACCAGCCGGCGATATTGGCGTTGGCGGCCGTGAGGTTGGCTATATGTTCGGTGAATACAAACGTCTGACCCACAACTTCGTTGGTATTCTGACAGGTAAGGGACAGGAATTCGGTGGCTCTCTCATCCGTCCTGAGGCTACTGGTTATGGTAACGTTTACTTCCTGAACGATATGCTACAGACCCGCGACATCGACATCAAGGGCAAGACTGTTCTTGTTTCGGGTGCCGGAAACGTAGCTCAGTACACTATAGAGAAGCTCTTGCAGCTTGGAGCTAAGCCTGTTACATGTTCTGATTCTGACGGTTACATCTACGACCCGGATGGTATCGACCGTGAGAAGCTCGACTATATCATGGAGCTTAAGAACGTTGAGCGCGGCCGTATCAAGGAGTATGCTGAGAAATATGGCGTTAAGTATGTCGGCAACGGTGCTAAGCCTTGGGGTGAAAAGGCTGATATCGCTACACCATGCGCTACACAGAACGAAATCAACGGCGAGCAGGCACAGCAGCTTGTCGCAAATGGTGTCATCGCAGTCAGTGAGGGTGCTAACATGCCATGTACTCCTGAAGCTATCAAGGTATTCCAGGATGCTAAGATACTGTACAGCCCGGGCAAGGCAAGCAATGCCGGTGGTGTTGCTACTTCTGGTCTTGAGATGTCGCAGAACTCAGAGCGTCTGAAGTGGACAGCTGAAGAAGTCGACAACAAACTGCACGCTATCATGGACAACATCCACGAAAACTGCGTCAAGTATGGTACCGAGCCAGATGGTTATGTCAACTACGTAAAGGGCGCTAATGTTGCAGGCTTCATGAAGGTTGCACGCGCTATGATGGCACAAGGTATCTAATCGAAGAACCGTATAAACAAAATAAGGGGGCTGTCTGTTTCAGGCTGCCCCCTTTTACATATATAATAAAGAGAAACTAATTACAAGCCGAGACCCTTAAGAGCCTTATTCGTTGCTTTGTTTACTGCATCGTTGGCCTTCTGATCAGCCTTGTTGACAGCAGCATTGGCCTTGTTCTGTGCCTTTGAGATAGCGGCATTAGCCTTTTGTGTAGCAGCTTCCCTAGCAGCATTGGCCGCAGTTGTTGCCTCGTTTACCTTGCTATTGACTGCACTCTTGGCTGCATTCTCAGCAGTAGAGGCTGCACCATTGGCGATATTCTTTGCATCACTGGTAGCTGCAGAAGCAAGAGAACTTACTACTTTATCAGGGTTGAGACTCTTGACCTCATCTACAGCATTAACAATTGTTGCGTTTCCGTTGGCTATAGACTTAATCTCCTCAGCGTGCTGGTTGATATACTGCTGAAGCTGAGAGACATACTGCTTTGCCTGCTCTGGGTTTTCCTTAGCCAACTGGGCAATCTTAGCCTTGGCATTGGCAAGCAAAGTTGTCAGTCCCTGAGTATCCTTAGCCTTAATCAAAGCCTGAACCTTCTGAGTTAAGGCTGCGGCTGTTGCTGGTGCAGCGGCTGCATCACCCGACTTGATAGAAGAAACGGCAGAGTCGTTCTTTGCAGAATCAGCTACGACGGTTGAATCAGTAGATGTTGAGTCAGCATCTGCGCTGGCGTTACTCTTGTTGCCGCATGATGCAAATGTCAATGCAGCAACACCCATAATTGCGATAAATAACTTTTTCATAGTTAACTGTTTAAAACTAAAATACTTTATCTGCAAATATAACGAATTGATTTTAACGATGTTGCTTGTTTTGCAAGATTTAACTAAAATTTCCCGTATATTAATAAAGAAAAAAGGCTTCCCAACATTGGGAAGCCTCTTTAAAGTATTTAGTTAGACTAAAGTCAAATGAGATTAGATAATCTCGCTCCAG
>OMVI01000039.1 GCA_900314455.1 uncultured Prevotella sp.
GACTGGAGATTTCCAGTCTCATAGTTACTCATAGCTTGTCCGTCCATGGGAATTAATTGTCCTTGTTGCTTCTTTCTTCAGTATGTCTGGTAAATCCATCTGCCGCTCAACCTCAGGCAATCGTATTACCAACTGTTTGTTTCTCAACGACAGATATGCTGGATTACCGAAATATAGAGTTTTCTTTATCATTGGCTTTAAAGATTTATGATGTTGCCAAGTCGGTCAACCCTAACCTTAATACAATACTGTTTGATGGAAAGCCGGTCATCAGTAAGTTCAATCTTGTTTAAAGCACCAAATTCCAGTTTGTTAGCAATTGGTGAGGCAACATTCACTGGGATGAATGATGCTCTGTTACCAGTTGAGGAAACAAATCTAAACAACTGATTATTCCATTCTCCATCATGCTGAAGTACGACCAAATCATACGGAGACAGCGTGAATAACAATGTGCGCCCATCAGGCAGTTTTGATTCTGCTGGATGTAGTCCATTCTTCATTCTTTCGACAGCTATGTTGAATGGTATGCTGTCATAACTTCTGTTTCCATCTTCATCAGTGTATACAGCAAAGAAGAGGTTGGTACCCTTGTCAGCTTCAACATACTTCTCTTGTTTTGTTCCATATTCACCGACATTGAATTTCAAGCCGAGAGGCTCAAACTTCCTTACCTTTACAATAGGTTTATGCAACTTACCCCCATTAAGCTCCTTAATGTTTTCGTTCATTTTAGCCAGTCCTTCTGGTGAGAAAGCGAGTTCAGGATGATCTTTACCGGACAAGTCCCTATAGTTTTGAAGATGCCGAGTAAGGATAGTCCTTATACCTGAGTCGGTGACGGATTTGATTGTCTTTTGGTCAAAGCCAGCATCAACAGGCACACGTGTCGCTGCCATATCAGCCTTTTCAGGCAAATAGTACACTTCCACTTTACTGATATCCTTGTTGCCCGCCTTGTATTGCCTGTCTTTAAAGTATTTCAGTAAAGTCTTATTGTCTATATTTCCATGATATAACTTGACGACATCCTTTATTGCCTTTCGTACATCCTTGTCGGCAATTGTAGAAATGTCTCCAAGGGCATCTTTAAGTCTGACCATTTTCTTTCTCTGCAGTCTCACAGCTCCGGACACCGTTGCTTTATGAAGAGATTTGCGGACAGCCCATCCATCGCCTTTTGTCTGTCTGACAAGCTGCTTCTTGCCATCAATGTACTTCCAATAATAGTTAGTCATCTTATTGATTACTCTCAGATTCTGCTTGAAACTTGCAATTATACCGTCCAATGTCCTGTGCGCATCCTGTGTAAACGCTTTCCAAGGCTTACGGAAACACCACACATAATTGCCTTTATCATCGGTTTTAATCTTATCGCACAACTTATGCTGCAAGTCATACCGCATATCTCCTTTTGAGGAAAGGGCTGCGCTATTGTTAAGATAATTCACGTGATCCTTTGTAGTACAGGCAATGACAATGGCATCCATTGCATGGTGACGGTGGTCGATGCGCTTCTTGCTAAAGTTGCGCGACAACTCCAAAGGAATATCTGTTTGGAAGTAGCGCTTTCCGTCCTTATTGACCCATGAGCCGAATGCCTCTGACTTCGTTATTCTGTTCAGGCGCTCGAAGCGTGGTCCGACAATGTCATTCCAGACATCATTCATGCCCCAATCTTTCTTCAACCGGGTCGTTATACTTCCATTGGTAGAAACAACATTCTTTGATATAGCTTCCTGCTCGCCTTCTTCTCTTACAAGATGTGAGAAAATCTCAAGCGCCTTACGGGCAATGTAACGACTGTCATTGAGTTGACGCTGTATAAAATCATCTGGTATTTCGTCCATAAGTAGTTTCTTCAGCTTCCCTCTATTGTTGGCATAGTGCTGCTTCACGAAATCTTCATACTGCTTGGTATCAAGAATTTTGTGTTGTTTGCCACCATTGCCAACAATGATTGCTCCCCCCTGCTGTTGTATGAACTCATAGCCGAGCATATTGCCCTTTGCCTTGTTGACCTCGCTCTCACAAATGACCTTGTTGGATATAGAATTATCGAAGTAACGTGATTGCGGAATGACGTGTTCTATCTCGTAAGCAGGGGTAAATAGTTTGGACAAAGGAATGACTTGACCTGTATAGGGTGATTGATAGCCTTGTTCCAACCAAAGTCGATAACGCATTATGTCACTACCAGAAACCTCTTTTGAAAGGTTGCCAAGATTTCGTAAGATTGTCTCAATTTCATCTGGTATATCCACGCCACTATTTAATATGCCATCCTCATATATCTTCAGTATCTCTGCTTGACTAGGAGACTGAGGTCTGACATTTTCAACTTGGTATTGTGGCTTCACAAATTCACCAAGCAACCGCTTTATACGAATGTTAGTAATCTGGTTCTCCAATGCTCTCTCATTCGTCTTTACCCGTTGGTCTTTGGTCTGTTTAAGGTCACGACCCATCTCTATGTGTACTTCTGAGATTTTTCCATATGTCTTCCAAATATCACGAACCACACGTATTGCCTCACCAATAACCGACTCAACAACAGGATTGCGAAGTGAGTGCTGTTTGAATTCTGTATTAAGATAATTATCTATATCATCTGGTGTTTTCCAAATTGATATGTCGAAAGCTTCTGAATGACGGTTGTAGACAATATAGCTTGCCATCCATAGAGGAAGATACTGAAAGTCTTCTAAACTCCGCATAGCTACAGCTTTCTCACGTACACGATCAGAAATATTACCATCGACTACGCCATTTATGATGTTGTCGATTCTCTGACGGGTATAAGTGTCTATTTTGTCACCAGTCCAATATTTACCACACCGCATCAAAGGGAGTAATTTCTTTATAGCCTTTTGGCTATAAGAAGCATAGTCATTATCGAAAGGCTCCATGTCTTTAAAAGCCTCCTTAAACGAGCTGACATCAAGACTATT
>OMVI01000082.1 GCA_900314455.1 uncultured Prevotella sp.
ATAAAAGCTAAGTGATATTATATATTCACTTAGCTTTGCTTTCAAAGATGTTGTCCCAGGCGGATTCGAACCACCGCTGACAGAACCAAAAACTGTAGTGCTACCATTACACCATAGGACAATCTGGACTGCAAAGGTAAGGGTTTTCCGTCAAACGACCAAATAAAGTTTTGAGTTTTTGAGAAAGCAGATAGTTAGTTGGCTGTTTCGTCACGCATGTTGCGTGGATGGTGCTCAAGGATTTCGCGGCGGAGCGTTGACATGTCGATGTGAGTGTAAATCTCCGTCGTCGCAATGCGCTCATGTCCCAACATCTCCTGTATTGCACGCAGGTCGGCACCGCCTTCAAGCAGCGCTGTGGCAAAAGAATGACGGAGGGTGTGCGGCGAGATAGTCTTCTTGATACCGGCATCACGGGCATACTGCTTCACCATTATCAAAATCATCGTGCGCGTGAGGTGGTGGCCGCGGCGGTTGAGAAACACATAATCCTCCTCGCCCGGCTTGATATTCTCCATTTGGTTGCGGTCGATGAACCACAGCTTTATCTGCTTTATCGCCGTCTCCGATATCGGCACGAGGCGCTGCTTCGAACCTTTGCCCAAGACACGGATAAACTTCTCGTCGAAGAAAAGGTCCGAAATCTTCAGGTTCACGAGTTCCGAGACACGCAACCCGCACGAGAACAGTGTCTCGATGATAGCCTTGTTGCGCTGCCCCTCCCATTTCGAAAGGTCAATAACACTCTCCATCATGTCGACCTCCTGCGTCGAAAGCACCTCCGGCAAATGCTCACCGAGCTTCGGACTCTCAATAAGTTCCGACGGGTCCTTATCCAGATAACCGTCAAGGACAAGGAAACGGTAGAACGAACGCACCCCACTCAGGATGCGCGCCTGCGACCGTGGTCCGATGCCAATGTCCATAAGCTGCGCCACGAAGTTCTCCAGCGTCTCCAGCGTGACGTCGAGCACCGACACCTTCTCCTGCTCCAGGTAATCGAGCAGATGAGCTAAGTCGTTCGAGTAGGCATCGATGGTATTCTGCGAATAGCCCCTCTCTAGTTTCAGATAATTCTGATACCGCCTCAACATCGTCCTGTTGGCAGAGCCACTCGCCTCAGTCAGAATTTTATTTTCACTATTATTTGGCATTATGACTTTATTTCCCTAAATTTGCATTTTGCTAATAGAGCATCTGCAAAGATAGCAAAAAGAATTGGAAATAAAAACGAACTGAATGAAAATACTGATTATCAACGGTCCGAACCTCAACCTCCTCGGAGTCCGCGAGCCAGGCATCTACGGCAAGGAGTCGATGGAGAGCTACCTGCCCAAGCTACAGGCGCGCTACCCCGATATAGACATCGAGTACTACCAGAGCAACATCGAGGGCGAGCTCATCAACAAGATGCAGGAAGTAGGGTTCTCCTACGACGGCATAGTGCTCAACGCCGGCGCCTACACCCACACCAGTATAGCCCTTCTCGACTGTATCCGCTCACTGCGCACGCCCGTCGTCGAGGTACATATAAGTAATGTAAACGACCGCGAAGAATACCGCCGCCACTCCGTCATCGGCCCCGGCTGCAAAGGAACGATACAGGGTTTCGGCCTCGACAGCTACAGGTTGGCGATAGAAGCTTTAAAGCCCCTCCAAGCCTAACGTACCAAAAGGCGAAACCCCTCCAAGCCCTCCCCCACGGGGGAGGATGTCTAATCACTTTTGTATCGACAGCATGAAATCCGACGCAAGAACATCTTTGGGTAATCAAACATCCTCCCCTTGGGAGAGGCTTGGTGAGGAAAAGCAAGCCGAGGAGGCTTTAGTTTCCTACATCGACCGCCACATAACGCCGGAGGACGACTACCTGCACCGATTGTGGCGGGCGACGAACATACACACGATACATGGTCGCATGGCTTCCGGACACCTGCAAGGCGAACTGCTCAAGATGCTTGTCATGATAGCGCGGCCAAGGTATATCCTCGAAGTAGGAACCTTCTCCGGCTACAGCGCCATCTGTCTGGCACGCGGACTGAAAGCCATCAGCGGTGACGGTACAAGCCGCAAGCTCTTCACCTTCGAGATAAACGATGAGATGGAGGATTTTACACGCCCGTGGATTGACGATTCCGATGTTGCCCAATACATCGACTTCCGCATCGGCGACGCCATGACAGAAGCCCCGAAGCTCGGCGTCAAATTCGACATGGCTTTCATCGACGGCGACAAACGGACATACCCCGAAACCTACGACACGCTGCTGCCCCTCATGAACGACGGCGGACTGCTGCTTGCCGACAACACCCTTTGGGACGGACATGTCGTCGAGCATGCCTACGACCACGACGCGCAGACACTCGGTATCCGCCGTTTCAACGACAAAGTTGCCGCCGACCCGCGTGTCGATGTCGTCATCCTGCCCGAGAGGGACGGACTGACAATGATACGGATAAACAAGAAGCAGTAATCATCAGTTTGAAAATTAAAATTTGAATATTGAATTTATATTATGCAAGAAACAAGACAAAACAGAATATCAAGGCTTCTCCAGAAGGAGCTTGCCACCATTTTCCAAAGTCAGACACGCCAGACCCACGGCGTACTGATTAGTGTCACCCGCGTGCGCATTAGCCCGGACCTCAGCGTCTGCACGGCCTATCTGAGCATCTTCCCTTCCGACAAGGCCGAGGAACTTCTCAAAAACATCAACGCCAACGAAAAGACAATACGCTACGACCTGGGCAAGCGCGTCCACAACCAGCTGCGTATCATTCCTGAACTGCGTTTCCATCTCGACGACTCGCTCGACTATATTGAGCACATTGACGAACTCCTGAAGAAGTGAACTTTCCATTCTACATAGCACGGCGCTACCTCTTCTCCAAGAAGAGCACCCACGCCATCAACATTATCAGTCTCGTCTCCGTCCTCGGCGTTGCCGTGGCGACGACGGCACTCGTTGTCATCCTCAGCGGTTTCAACGGTTTTGCCGACGTGGTGGCATCGTTCTTCACCAACTTCGACCCGCAGATAAAAGTCGAACCGGCACATGGCAAGACCATGAAGGCCGACGCTCCCGAGCTGACGAAGCTGAAGACGCTGCCCGAAGTCGACGTTGTATCGTTCTGCCTGCAAGATATGGCACTCGCTGTCTATGGCGACCAGCAGGCAATGGTCAACGTGAAGGGTGTCGACGACAACTTCGCCGACCTCTCAGGCATACGCAACATACTCTATGGCAACGGCGACTACACGCTGCACGCTGCCGACCTGCAATACGGTATACCCGGTATCGGACTGGCACAGCAGCTCGGTTTGGGTGCTAAATGGAACAATTACCTCCGCATATATGCACCTCGCCGAAAGGGACAATTCGACATCAGTAATCCGGAGAATGCCTTCAGCGAAGACTCCCTGCTGTCGCCGGGTGTCGTTTTCCAAGTGAAGCAGGGCAAGTACGACAAGAACTACATCATAACATCGCTCGATTTCGCCCGCAAACTGTTTCATAGCGGCAACGAGGTGTCGTCCGTCGAAATCCGCCTGAAGGCTGGCTACGATGTCGACAAGGTGAAGGAGGAAATCAAAAACATAGTCGGTGCCAACTATACCGTAAAGGACCGCTTCGAGCAACAGGCCGATACGTTCAAGATTATGAAGATTGAGAAGCTCTTTGCCTACATCTTCCTGACCTTCATCCTCTTCATCGCCTGCTTCAATATCATAGGCAGTCTGTCGATGCTGATTATCGACAAGAAGTCCGACGTTGCCACTTTGCGCAACCTCGGAGCCAACGACAAGCAGATACGGCGCATCTTCCTCTTCGAGGGCCGTATGATTTCCGTTGCCGGTGCTGTAGTGGGCATAGCCGTCGGACTGCTCCTTTGCTGGCTGCAACAGACCTACTGCATCGTCCGTTTGGGCGATGAGGCAGGCAATTTCGTCATCAACGCCTACCCTATCAGTGTCCATCCGCTCGACATCGTCATGATTTTCGTCACCGTCATCGTCGTCGGGTGGATAGCAGTGTGGTATCCGGTGAGGAGGTTCACGGTGGAGTAGGACTCACCAGACACAAGCGCGTTCCTCTCCAAGCCTCCCCCACGACCTCCCCAAGCCCCTCCGAAGGAGTGGGTGTTTGGGTGGCGAAGAGCTTAGGAACTGAGGATAGACTTGGATAGACTTTTATAGATGGGGATAGACGAGGGTAGATTCGGATTGAGAAAAGAGACGTGGGAGGATGACGCAAGCAGGCATTCGGCAGATAAATATCCTCCCCTTTGGGGAGGCTTGGTGAGGAACACGCTTGGGGATGCTGAGGTCTTACTTGGTATTAGCTGAGGTCTTGTTTTGTCGTTTTTTAGCTTTCAGAATGTGAAAGCTTAGGTTTCGTTTTGGTTTTTAATTTATTTTTCGTTGAAAAATAAATTATTTTTGATCCATTTTTAATTTATTTTTCTTCCATTTTTAATTTATTTTTCGTCACGAAAGGTTAGGTGTGGCAATCAAGTTGATTAGCAATGAGTTGCCGAAAGGTAATGTTTGACCTCTCCAAGCCTACCCCAAGGGGAGGCTTGGAGAGGAAATCGCCTGGGGCTTGGGAAGCTTTTATCTTGGGCTTGGTGAGGTAAAAGCCTTTTACTGCCCATCCAACCTGCTGAAGAAGGTGATGATTTCCTCCCACGTTTTGAACTCATCGCTGCCGAATTCGATGCCGGTGCCGATGGTATCGACGGAATGGTGAGTGGAGATAAGGTAGTCGCCATAGAGCATTTGCGGCTGGTTGGTGAACACGATATGGTTCCATGCCGGCGCACTGATGTACTCCTCGACCCACTGCTGCACCTTCGGCACGAACTCGTGGTCGTTCGTCGGCGCCGGCGCAACAAAGTAAACGTTGTAGTTGTCGAGCAAGAACTCGTAGGCCTTGTGCAGACTCGACTTCGGTTTACCGTAATCGTCAGCCAGCGTATCCCAATGAATGAACACCGTCGGACGCTCCCGTCCCTCCTGTTTGTCGTCTATCCAGCGCACGACAGGCATGAGATAGTGGAACACGACCTTGTCGATAAGGCGGTGCTCACCATGGAAGTGTATCGCCTGAGGATAGTGACTCTTGAACAACTCAAAAGTGTGCACGACCGGGTCTTCGTCGCCAAAGAGACCGAAAACACGCTTCTGCTCTTCCGGCGTCACATGTTCGAAGCAGTGAGTCGTCATCTCCTTATACTCCTTTTGCAACGCCTTCGTCACGATAACCTCCTGAACACCGTCCTTGCGCGGGTTCTGATAGGTTTGCTTTCCGAGCATATTGTTCTGCAAAATGGTATCGCCCATCTCGAAAGCAGGGTTCACACAGATACGGTCGACGCCCGTCAGCATCTCCGTATACATTCCGCCCATCGACGTTCCTATGACAAGGTCTGGCTTCTCGGTGTCAACGAGCGAGTGCAACAGTGCCATTGCCTCCTCGGGATGCATCGGTAAATCCGGCGAAATGACAGTAGACTGCGGCATATAGTCGCGCAGCATCTGTGCAGTGTGAGTACTTCCGGCTGACATAAAGCCGTGGACGTAAATTATTTTCTTGCCGACCATGAGGTCGGGAAAGGTCTTCTGATATTCTGACATAGTTGCTTGTTGTTTGGTGGAGGAGTGTTATTGTAGGCGATGACAGGCTGTTATAAGAGGTTATAAAAGCTTATCGGCGCCTAAGATGGGCTACGGCGGGCCTCAGATTATTGGCAGGGACATGCCGTTTATCTTCTGGTAGACATCGAGGGCGTAGACGTCCGTCATACCGCTTATGTAGTCGATGACCGCCATGATACGCGTTTCGAGGTTGTCGCTGTCAATGTCATACTGACTGCTGACGCGTCGGATGAGCTGCTGCGAGTGGTAAGTCTCAGGCTTGACGGCGGCACCTATGAACGTCTCCATGAGTGTTTCCATTATCTTGTAACCACTGAGCTCGACGTCGGTGACCGTCTTCGAGCGGTAAATCTTCTGCACCGAGACCCGCGAACTGTTGCGGTAAGCCGTCCGGGCAGGCTCACTGATATTGTCGATGAGCGACCCTTGGAACGTACCATTCAGTATTGCATCCTCGTTTTCGGTAAATGCACGCACACATTCCGTTTCCAATTTGCCGACGGCACATGCACGCATGTACACCACCTTTTCGTTTTCGTCCTCGACTCCCTCGTCAACCATACGCTGGAGAATGTTCTTCCGAGTGTCATCGTCGAAGTAAGCCAACAGCAGTTGCGCCGTCTCGTCGTACGATAGCAACTTAAGCTTGTGGGCATCCTCGATGTCCATAATCTCATAACATATATCGTCGGCGGCCTCAGTGAGGTAAACGAGCGGGTGGCGGGCATAGCAGAGTCCGTCCTCCGACGTATCCTTGCATATCATTCCGAGTTCGGTGGCGATGCGGAGGAAGTAGTCCTGCTCGTCATGGAAGAAGCCGAACTTGCCGTGTTTGCCAGCTCGCATCGACGTGAACGGATACTTCACGATTGCAGCGAGCGTCGAGTAGGTCATCACGAAGCCCCCACGGCGGCGTCCTTTGAAGCGATGCGTCAGCAGGCGGAAGGCGTTTGCGTTGCCCTCAAAATGGGTAATGTCCGACCAGAAACGCTCCGACACCTGCTCACGAAGCCCCATGCCGGCGCCTTCGGTGAAGAACGACTGTATAGCTTTTTCTCCACTGTGACCGAAGGGAGGGTTCCCCATGTCGTGGGCGAGTCCTGCCGCCTGTACGATTGTACCAATCTCCTCGAACAGAGTGTCGCGAAGCTCGGGATGGCGCTGCACCAATATGCGTGCCACATCATCGCCGAGCGACTTCCCCAGCGAAGAGACCTCGAGCGAATGGGTAAGTCTGTTGTGCACGAAGATAGAGCCCGGCAGCGGGAACACTTGCGTCTTGTTCTGCAACCGACGGAATGGAGCCGAATAAATAAGCCTGTCACTGTCGCGCTTAAACTCCGAACGGTCGTCGTGGCGTGCAGGATGCTTATGCTCTTGTCCTAGCCGTTTGTTTGATATGAGTTGTTTCCAGTTCATTCAATCTTAATTCATTACCATCCGCAAAAGTAATTAAATTTGGCTAAAAACGTGCTTTTCTGAGTTGAAAATTGAGTTATATGACGGGAATTCATTAAATTTGCAGTTTAAAAGAATAACAAACACCATTCACTCTCATGAAGATAAAAGTAGTAAACCGCGGACACCAGCAGCTACCAGAGTATGCCACAGAGCAGAGTGCGGGCATGGACCTGCGTGCAAACATCGACGAAGCCATAACACTTCACCCTATGGAGCGCCGTCTTATACCAACGGGACTGTACATAGCGCTGCCCGCCGGCTACGAGGCACAGGTGCGTCCACGCAGCGGCCTCGCCCTGAAGCACGGCATAACGGTGCTCAATACGCCCGGAACTATCGATGCCGACTACCGCGGAGAGGTGAAGGTACTGCTCGTAAACTTCTCCACCGAGGACTTCATCATCAACGACGGAGAGCGCATTGCGCAGATGGTAATCGCCCGTCATGAGCATGCCACGTTTGAAGTTGTCGACGAGCTCGACGCCACAGAGCGCGGCGCCGGCGGCTACGGGCACACCGGAGTGAAGTAAAACAGATTTTACAGGAATAATGAAAAGCAGAATAATGAACATAACACGGAAGCTTCTCATCGCTGTTCTGGCGTGCATCGCTGCCGTGCCGGCGATGGCTTCGAATGCCGTCGTGCAGCAGGAGCAGGGCGATACCGCCACAACGCTGACACCGGATGAGCAACGCCGCTTCGAATATTTCTTCCTTGAGGCTATCAATCAACAGACCGAAGGAAACCTGTCGGCAGCCTTCGACCTCTTCCAACACGCCCTGGAGCTGAACCCGAACTCTCCGGAGACGTACTATAACCTTGCGGGATTCTACATTACCTTGCAGAACGACACGCTCGCCGGCAAGTGTTTCGAGACGGCAGCAAGGCTCGCTCCGACGAACACGACATACCTGGAGAAACTCGGTCAGTTCTATATCAACAGCAAGGACTACCCCAAGGCTATCACAGCATACGAGAAACTGTATGCCATCGACCGCAACAATCCGGACATAATAACGGTGATGCTGCAACTCTATGGCTCGCAGAACGATTACGACAAGATGATTGCCATGCTCGACAGACTTGAGACTATACAGGGCTCAAGCGATCGTATCTCGCTCACGAAGATGCAGGTCTACGAGCAGCAGGGCAAGAAGCGCGAGGAGGAAAACGTACTGAAGGACCTCATTGCCAAACGTCCTAACGAACTGGGGTACTCCGTCATGTACGGCAACTGGCTGCTCCGCAACGACCGTACGAAAGAAGCCTACAAGCAGTTGATGTCGGTTCTGCGTCAGGAGCCTAAGAACGTGCCGGCGCGTTTGTCGTTGCTCGACTACTACAACACCCGCGACCACGCCAAGTTCAAGGAACTACTGCGTCAGCTTCTCACAGATTCCGAGACTCCGTCCGACACCAAGGTGACTCTGCTCCGTCAGGCAATAATCAACAACGAGAAGCAGGACGGCGACTCGGTGGCCATGATGAACCTCATCGACGAGGTACTGCAACAGCCGCAGAAGGACGGTCAGATTTATCTTTTGAAGGCCGGCTATATGCTCCTCCACCAAATGCCGGAAGCCGACATCGACTCAGTCTACGTCAAGGCGTTGGAAGTTGAGCCCGACAACACTTCGGCACGAGTTGCGCTTTTGCAGGATATATGGAAGACGCAGAACTACGACAAGGTCATTGCCATCAGTCATCCGGGACAAGAATACAACCCTGACGAGATGGTGTTCTACTACTTTGAGGGTCTTGCCCACTACATGAAGAAGGAGAACGACCAGACATTGGAGGTCTTCCAGAAAGGTGTCACACAGATAAACAAGGACAGCGACCCTGACATCGTTGCCGATTTCTATGCCATCATGGGCGATATCTACCACGAAAAGGGACAGGACAGTCTCGCATTTGCCGCCTACGACAAGTGCTTACAGTGGAAACCCGACAACGTGGGAGCACTGAACAACTACGCATACTACCTCAGCGAGAAGAACGAAAAACTGGAAAAGGCTGAGACGATGAGCCGTAAGACCATCGACGCAGAGCCAAACAACAGTACGTTCCTCGACACTTACGCTTGGATTTTGTTCATGGAAGGAAAGTATGCGGACGCAAAGACGTACATCGACCGTGCCATTGAGAACGACTCTACGCTAAGCGACGTGGTCATTGAGCACGCCGGCGACATCTACTCGATGAACGGCGAGACGGATAAAGCTCTCGAATACTGGAACAAGGCCTTGCAGGGCGGAAGCGGAAGCGCGCTCCTCAAGCGTAAGATTGAACTCAAAAAGTACATTAAGGAATGAAAAACAACACACTCACCATAGCTCTGGCAGCGTCGTTCTCAGTAACGGCATGTGCCTCGCAGAAGTCGACAGTGCAGCCAACCGCTAAGGCAACGACTGTCCAGAAGACCACCGACGACGGCGACAAGGCAAAGATTGACTACCTGGACAAGGTCAACAGCAATGCTTCTTTTCAGAAGAATATCATCGAGGGGATAACTTTCACTGTCTCACGTGACGGCGGCAAGGAGATAAGCGTACCCGGACAACTTCGCATGAGGAAAAATACGGTCATTCGTTTGTCGCTGCAAATGCCAATCATCGGTACGGAAGTGGGACGCATTGAGTTCACGCCGGACTACGTTCTCTTTGTCGACCGAATGCACAAGGAGTACGTCAAGGCTCCTTACAACAAGGTTTCGTTCCTCAAAGACAACGGAATAAACTTCTATACCTTGCAGACGCTGTTCTGGAATCAGCTTTACCTGCCGGGCAAGACTGCCGTTGGATACACCGACCTCGACAGTTTCAAGGCTGATGTAGCAGGCTACAAGGCGCAGGTTCCTGTCACTCTGACCGACGGCAAACTGTCGTTCACATGGACAACGCAGCGCAGCGATGCCACTATCCGTCAGACACGGGTCGACTACAAGAGCCCCGGACACGGTATATCGACGCTCGTCTGGGACTATTCAGGTTTCCGTACGCTCGGCTCAAAGCCGTTCCCGTATTCCAACACGATGACTGTTACGACTCCGGCGACGGGCAAGACGAGGACCATCAAGGCTTCCTTCGTTGCTGACAATATAACGACGTCGAGCGACTGGGAGGCAAACACGACTCTTTCCGACAAATACAAGGAAGTTGCCGTTGAGGATATCTTAGGTAAATTAATGGGACATTGATTCTGATGAAACGCATATTAACACTTTTTCTTCTACTCTTATTGTGCACAATGGCTCCTTACGCGCAGCGTCATAAGACGACTACGGGCAAGGTGAAGACTACTGCCGTCGCTAAGGGAAAGCCTGCTAAGGCTACTCCCCAACACCGGAACACGGCGCAGCAAGGCAAGAACAACAATAAGCACAAGCAGCAACCGCAGCAGCAGAACCTCCGCACTACGCAAAGGCGGGGTAGAGGCGGCAATCAAAATCAGGCTCCGAAGTACACCAAGACTAACGAGATAAAGGGTCTGGAACAGCAGAAGAAGAATATCCAGCGTGACATTCAGAACAAGGAAAAGGAATACAACGACAAGGAAGTCGACGTAAAAGAGCGCCTCACAAAGATTGAGGCACTCAGCGCGGACATCGACCAGAAGCAGAGAAGCATAGATACCATTCAGCACGACATACACGGTCTCGATGATAACATCGGTATCCTGAACGGGCAGATTTCGACTTTGGAGTCGGAATTGGGCGAGCGCCGCGACAAGTTTATATCGTCTATGCGATACATGGCACGCCATCGCAGCATTCAGGACAAGCTGATGTTCATATTCTCGGCAAAGAGTCTGACGCAGATGTACCGTCGTTTGCGCTTCGTACATGAGTATGCGGCATACCAGCGGGCGCAGGGTGAGCTCCTGAAACAGCAACAGCAGATTGTCAGCGACAAGCACGACCAGCTCAAGGATGTACGTGGCAATAAATCGAAGTTGCTCGTCCGCAGTCAGAATGTGCATGCGCAGATGGAGAACAGCAAGGCTGAGCAGCAGGGAGTGGTGGCTTCCTTGCAGCAAGACCAGGCTACGCTGCAAAGCGTTATCAACCAGCAGAGGCAGAAGCAAAGCGCTCTTGATGCGCAAATCGACCGCCTCATCGCTGTCGAAATAGAAAAGGCAAGGGCACGTGCGGCACAGGAAGCAAGAGCGAGGGCTGCGGCACAGGCTGCCGCGCAAAGGGCTCGTGCCGCCGACCAGGCACGAAAGCGTGCCGCTGCACAGCGTGCGGCACAAGAGAATGCACGTCGTGTGGCTGAGGCCCGGGCTCGAGAAGCGAAGGCAAGAGCGGAGGCTCAGGCTGCCGAAAACGCACGCCGCAAGGCTGAAGCGGAGGCTCGTGCCGCGAAGGAAGCTGCCGCAAAGCAGCGCGCTGAGGAAGCGGCAAGGGAGGCGGCGGCACGTCGTGAGCGTGCGCAACAGCAAGCCCGTGAGGCTGAGGCTCAGCGTATGGCTGCCGAAAGAAAGGCTGCCGCCGAGAGACAGCGTGCCGCTGCACAGGCAAGAGAGGACGATGCGGATGCGGGAGCCACCCTTAGCTCGTCCGACAGGGCTCTGACAGGTAGCTTCGCAAACAACCGTGGTCGTCTGCCGATGCCACTCAGCGGTCGCATAGTCAGTCACTTCGGTCAGTATAGCGTAGAGGGGCTCAGCAATGTAAGGCTCAGCAACAGCGGAATAAACATCAAGGGAGGCAGCGGAGCTGGTGTCCGCGCTGTGTTCCGTGGTGAGGTCAGCGCCGTATTCAGCTTCAGCGGTACGTCAGTGGTCATGATTCGACATGGAGCATACATCACCGTGTACGCCAATCTCTCGTCAGTGAATGTCCACAAGGGCCAGCAAGTGAACACAGGACAGACCATCGGCAACGTCGGTGGTGATGGTATCCTTCAGTTCCAGTTGCGCAAGGAGACGTCAAAGCTCAATCCTGAGGCATGGCTGAGGCATTAATTCAATTATCAAGCCCTATACATATATATATTATATATGGACAACAAGATTAATCCAAGCGATATAGACATTCACACTCTATTACCCCAGCAGGAGCCATTCGTCATGATTGGCAAACTGACGGCATGCAGCGAGGAAGGTGTAACGACGGAAACGGTGATTAAGCCGAGCAACATCTTTGCCGCCGACGGTCGTTTCCACACTGCCGGGATGGTAGAGAACATAGCTCAAAGTTGTGCGGCAAGGATGGGCTACGTCAGCAAATACATCAAGCACGATGACATTAAGATTGGCGTTATCGGCTCTGTTCGCAAGCTGAAAATTCTCGGACATCCCAAAGCGGGGGACACTATCACGACAAAAACCGACATTATCGATGAGGTGATGGGAGTCACTCTTGCCGTCGCAACAATATCCGTTGGCGACGAACTGATGGCTAAGGGACAGATAAAGCTTGCTGAGAGCGGTGCTGCGCCTGATATGTCGAAAGCCGTTAAGCCGTCGGAGGCTGGCGCAGATGTCGTTGCCCATAAATCCATTTACAAGTTTTTGTCGTCAGAGAATACCGATGATGGCTACTTGGAGACGCTTGAGCTCGACCCGGAATGCTTCATTTACAAGGCGCATTTCCCAGAAAATCCAGTCACACCGGGCGTCGTTATCCTTCAGACAGCATGCGATGCACTGTCACGGCAACAAGGTTCAGACTTGGAAATTGCAGCCATCAAGGACGCACGGTTCCTCAATATCCTTTCTCCGAAGGACACGAAGACTGTCGAAGTAAGCCTCAGCGGCATCGCAACGGACGACGACGGCAATGTAACAGCGCAGGTTTCTGTAAGCCACGGGGATACAGTCTTCGCCAATATCAAGTTTACCTGCACGGAAAAGGAAAAAGAAAAGTGAGAAATCGTTGCCTAATCTGAATTTAATTACTACCTTTGCAACGACACAACAAACAATAACAGCGCAGGCACCGGGGGCGTCTGCGTTTCTCTATAACCAACAATTAACCTATGAGAAGACTTACTATCCTCTTTCTTACCTTGTTGATGGTGCCGCTTTCCCTTTTGGCTCAAAGCGACAAAATTCACGTGGAAAGTTTCAATATCGACCCGACGGACCTGACGGCGAACCTCGACGGCACTACGGTTTACGACCAGAACGGCAACAAGTGTGCGTTAATCAAAGTCAGAACAACAGAGAAGGGATTCAAATTCGATGCCGGCAGCATTGGCGTTAAGGCTGTTGATGACAACCATACGGCAGAGATATGGGTCTATTTGCCCTACGGCGCAAAGCATCTGACCATCAGCCATCCTCAACTTGGCACCATTACGTACGACTTCTCGACAAGTATCAAGAAGGCAAAGACGTACATCATGAAGCTTACGACTGACAGAGTCGTGACCAATGTCTTTGATGACACGCACCACGGAAGACTTATCCTCAGCATAGAGCCAAGGAATGCGGAAGTCAACTTTAACGGAAGCATCGAGCATATATCAAATGGAAGATTCGAGAAGACTCTCTCCTTCGGTACGCATCGCTACATTATAACAGCCGACAGATACCATCAGCTGGAGGATACAGTAGTTATCAACAGCGAGGAAGAGCCAAAGGTGAAGGACGTTAAGCTGAAACAGGCATGGGGTTGGCTTCGTTTCTCAAACTATTTCTTCCTCCGTGGCGCCAAGCTTTATATCGACAACGAAGCGCGCGGAAACATTACAGACAGACTGTTCGATGTCAACAGCGGTCGACATGAGATTAAAATAGCTGACCCTCTCTATGAAACCTACGAGCAGGAGGTCGTTGTCAAAGATAGCCAAGTCACTTATTTGTCACCGGAATTGGTAGCCAACTACGGACTGCTGACGCTCACCGTGCCCGACAAAAATGCTTCGATATACATCGACGGCGACCTCGTCGGCATCGGAAGCTACACCGACAGTGTCGGTTCGGGGCAGCATGTGGTCGAATGCAGACGTGACAAGTACCGCACAACGACAAAGAACATACGCGTGGTGACGGGCCAAAGCGCCAACTACGAGCTTGAAGCGCCAACGCCAATCTATGCTTCCGTGAACATAAAGACGGAGGGGTATATTCCCGTTCGTGTGCGCATTGACAACGGACGCTTCTCGGACGAGACTTCGGACTTCTACGATGACAAGGTGATAATAGGCAGACACACCGTCTACGTTACCCAAAAGGGATACCGTTCACAACAATTCGACATCGATTTGAGCGAAGGCGAGAACTTCGAACGTACCCTATCGATGGTCAGTGTTGTAACGGTGAACTTCCGTTCGCATCCTGAGAACGTGAGTTTGTACGTCGACAACTCGTACGTTGGTACTACACCGCTGACGCAGGAACTGCAAACGGGCAAGCACCACATCCTAATGACATCGCCGAAGCACGATTCCTACGAGGGTAACAACGACTTCAAGAGTGACGGAATGACATTCTCAAAGCGTTTGCTACGCATCTATTACAACAAGAACGAGTTCTATGTCGAAGGCGGCGCACAAGCTCCGTCGCTCACGGCGTGGTACGGTGCGGTTGGATTCTACGCCAGTAACGTCAACATCGAAGGCTTTTATGCAGGCGGATTCACGAAGAGCGATGCCCTGAGTTTTAATCCTTCATCGTCCAACGACTCTTATTTCACCGCCAAGATGAAAGCAAAAGCATTCTTCGGGGGCCAGGTTGGATACGGCATTAAGCTTGGGGGACGACTCCGTATTACACCTCAAGTGGGCTGCGGAGTGCTCCAAGTGGCTGTCGACAAGAACTCCATAGAGAACATTCGTACGTCCGGCTCGCGTTATTATTACTCCGACGAGGGCATATCAGGTTACTCCGACTCTGACCTCGAAGAAGCTACCTACGCCATAAGTGTCATTGGCGACGTCAAGTTTCAGTTCGCCTTAGTCAATGGTCTGAGTATTGTTGTAACCCCGTCGTATTCGTTCAACGTCAACAAAAACAAACTTTACGAGAAGCTTTCGGATGTTTCGGACGACATAAAGGGCTGGAGCGACGGCTTCAACATATCCGCTGGACTTAACCTTTACTTCTAAACGCTATGAACAAAATAAGACATTATATAACCGCAGTTGCACTGCCGCTATTAGCAATGGCAATGATAGGATGCGACGGAAAGCTCGATGAGCTCGTTGAAGACGGCAATTACACTATCTCGAAGGACGCAAACTACGCCACATGGTACAACTATGAGGACTCATTCGACGTTGATGCCTCATCAGCGAAATACGAATTGCAAGTCAGTGCGGCAAGTTCTACGCAATGGAACGTATCCTCCGGTGCGTCATGGATACACTTCAGCCCGTCCAGCGGTAACGGAAGCGAAACCGTCACCTGCACTTTCGATGACAATCCGTGTGCTTACTTGAAGCGAAGGGGCATCATTACACTCAGCTACGACGGTCAGAGCGGAGGCGAAAGCAAGTCAACCGTAGTCGTACAAAGAGCAGCCGCACCGGAGTTCGACATCGATGACGAGAGCATACGTTTCCCGGTGGCAGGCGGAACGATAACTAGGCGCATCATAACGAACTGCAACAACGTCCAGGTAAGCAGCTCCTCGTATTTCATCAACGCCACATTAAACAGCAATCTCCTGACGATAACAGCCGAGCCGAACACCTCCAACATGGTACGTTCT
The DNA here is from genome assembly GCA_900314455.1 of uncultured Prevotella sp. GTDB lineage: Bacteria > Bacteroidota > Bacteroidia > Bacteroidales > Bacteroidaceae > Prevotella. The sequence continues at coordinate 15,783 of OMVI01000082.1, forward strand.
GGCAATGTGCAACTCAGTTACGACTATCTCGGCTACTCATCGATGCACACCGGCACAAAGAGCATCAACATTTCGCAAGCCAAGCCCACACTGACAGGCTTCTCGGACAGAACTGTCAGCAGCTACGGGGAGACGTTCACCATGACCATCAAGTCCGATTACGACTGGACCGCACGATGCAACTACTCGTGGATAAGCATCACCCCGACCAAAGGAGCAGCCGGAGAGACAGTCTTGACCGTAACCGTCGACAAGAACAGCAGCAGCTATTCGCGCACGGGATATATCTATTTTTATCAGGGAAACTCACGTGAAGAGACCATGATGATAACCCAAGGCAGAGGAACATTATATTAACATAACACCCACTAAAACCCAGACTAACAATGAAAAAGATTCTTTTATTCCTTATGGCAATGCTGCTTGTAGCACCATCTGTAAGCGCTCAAAGCCAGACAAAGACACAAAAGATGCTCAACAAAGAGCTCCGCAAGGCTCTGAAGAAAGAGTATAAGCAGAAGATAAAGGAGTTCAAGAAGGACGGATGGAAGCTCTACGGCAGTACCCGCTCTATCGACGTAGCATTGTTGAACCACTACAGCAAACTTGAAGAGCTAGGAGAGAACGGCTACGAACTAATGGGCGAGGCATCGAAGTTCAAGTCGATGAACGTCGGAAAGCAAATGGCGATAAACAATGCATGCAATGAGTACGCACGTCAGACGGGCAGCTACGTCAAGGGACGTATCGTCAGCGACATCGCCGGTAATGCCGACGACGTATCATCGGAGTTCGACCACTTCTATTCCGCTTACGAAACCCTCGTCGAAAGGGAGATAAAGGGTGAGATGCAGGAGTCGTTCGCCGTTGTCAAAAACTTCAAGGACGGCACTCATGCCATGCAAGTCTTCTTCATAATCAATGAGGATGCCGCCACGAAAGCCCGCATCCGCGCCATGGAGAACGCCATGAAGGAAAGCCAGGCAGCGCAGAAGTATGCCCAGCAAGTTAGCGATTTCGTTCAAGAAGGCTTTGCGAAGAAGGACGTGAAGCCCGCGGAATAATCGCGTACAATACAACCGAACCACATTGATTGCATACCAACAAAGCACTATCATATCATGAAGAGAGTCCTTATTGTCACATTGCTATTGCTCACAACGTTGTCGGCACTGCCGCAAAACTGGGACTATATCAAGACGAGCAGCCTCTATCTGACGGGCGAAGGCTACGGTGCCACCATCGAAGAGGCCGACCGTCAAGCTTTGTCGGACCTCATCAGCAAGATTGCAGTCAATGTTTCGAGCGTCACAAGCCACTCAAACGAAGAGAAAGTAGTAGACGACAACGTCCAGTCGAGTACCGATTTCCGTTCCACGATACAAACTTACTCGCAGGCAACGCTTACCAACACCGAGCGAATAATCCTTCAGAACGAGCCCGACGCTCATGTTGGGCGATGGATAAAACGCTCAGAGATTGACAAGATATTCGCCTCCCGCAAACTCAAAATCAACAGTTTGATAGAGATTGCAGGCAAAGCTGAAGAGCAATTGAAAATCGACGACGCGCTGCGGTGCTACTATTGGGCATACATCCTTCTCCGTTCGCTTCAGAATCCCAATGAAATGAAACTCGAAGGCAGCAACACCCTGCTGTCGGTATGGCTTCCGGAGAAAATCAGCGAAGTACTTGGCAACATCAAGGTAAGCTACTCCGGGATGGGCGGAAACGACGCAATGCTCAGCTTTACCTACAAGGGACAACCCGTAACGTCAGTCGATTACACTTACTTCGACGGCATGGGATGGAGCAATATCTACAGCGCGAAGGACGGAGTTGGAGTTCTTGAGATACCGGCGAATACCGACAAGAAGCAGTATGAGCTGAAATACGAGTTCGAATACCGTGGACAAGCCCACATCGACCCAGAGATTGAGAGCGTGATGAACTCCATCAAGTCGACGCCATTTCGTGCTGCGTATGCCAATGTCTTGCTGAAGACCGACAACGCGAGCAAGGTTGCCGACAAAGCAATAGCCCAATTGCAACAGCGAACCACAGAAACCGTCGCCACACTGGAATCTCCACGCGAGGGCAACGAGCGCTACGCACGCATCATGGAGCAAGTTGCCAATGCGGTTAAGACACGGCAGTACGACTCCGTTGACGATCTATTCACCACCGACGGACTCGATATCTACAACCGACTGATAAAGTACGGCTCCGCACGAGTTGTGGGCAACCCTATATATAAGGTATATAGGGACGACAGCACGGTAGTCGGCCGTGGTCTGCAAATGGCTTTCTCGTTCCGCCGCGGAGTCAGAAAGGCATTCGTCGAGGACTTGGTTTTCACCTTCGATGACGACGGAAAGATTTCCAATATAGCCTTCGGACTCGGTTCCCGCGCCGAGAACGACATCCTCGGAAAGACCATTTGGTCGGAGTCTGCACGCAAGGCAATAATGGATTTCCTCGAGAACTACAAGACAGCCTACGCCCTTAAGCGTCTCGATTACATACGTACGATATTCGACGACGATGCTGTCATCATCACGGGGCGCATCGTTCGTCGCCAGCCGGTTATGTATCACGTTCACGAAGGTACCTACCGGGTCAAGAACAACAGCATAATCCGTTACAACCGACAAACTAAGGACCAGTACCTGCGCAACCTTGCTCGCACGTTCGCCAGCAACGAGTTCGTTAACATACGCTTTGCCAACAACGACGTGATAAAGATGGGAAAGGGCGGAGAACTGTACGCCATCCAGATAGCTCAGGACTACTACTCGACGACCTATGGCGACAAAGGCTATCTGTTCCTCATGGTCGACATAAACGACCCTGAGCACCCACTTATCAAGGTACGCACGTGGCAACCGGAGAAGGACCCCAACTTCGGACTATACGGTCCCGGCGACTTCTGATAAACGACAATTGTAAAACGAGAGCAACCTGTTCAAACCACTAAAAACAATGAACAGCAAACGAATTATACTTGCATTGGCATTGCCTCTGTGCCTGACAGCAGCCGCACAGGACACCGGCGGCTATGAGAACTTCCGAAAACAAGTCCTCAGCGACTACGGACAATTCCGCCGTCAGGTACTCGACGACTACGCGCAGTTCCTCGACAAGGCATGGAAAGACTATGAGACATTCCGCGGCAAGGCCCGTTTTCCGGACAAACCACTGCACGCTCCTGAGGCGCCGAACAGCGATACGACCCCGTTTGCAGATGTTCCTTCGCCCCAACAGCCACAACCCAAGCCTCAGCCGGAGACATACGTGCCACCAACGCCGCCCGTTGTATCGCCAAGTCAGCCCACCATATCATTCAAATTCTACACGGCAACAGTTCGCGCGGCAAGCCTCACGCTCCCGAGACTTGCTTCCACGAATGAGCACGACGTAAGCAAGCTGTGGAGTTCGCTACAAAACGACAACGTCTACCGCACCGCCAAGCCATACATCGAGTTGCTTCGCACTGGTCTGAGGCTCAACGACTGGCTCACGGTGGTGCTCATCCGCAAGTACAGCGACGCCATTTACAAAGACGACAGCAACTCCAGCATACTCCTGAGTCAGTATCTTCTCGCCAACATGGGCTACAACGTGCGCCTCGGACGTGGCCGGGAGCGATTGCTTTTGCTTGTTGCCTTCCGCCAGGAGGTATTCGATCGCCCGTACGTGGAGGTCGATGGAAGTCGATATTACGTATTCGGGAAAGACACCGGACTATATAATGGCGAAGGATTCGGCGCCATCTCGACTTGTGAACTTCCCAAAAACTCAAGCCTTGGCAAAGCCGTGAACCTCGTTTTGGAAAATCCTGCGTTGCCATCGGGGCTCCCCAACGGCTCCAGCGGTAACTTCAACGTGACTGACGGAACGATAAGCGTTAAGGGAAGCGTTGCCGACGTGCCACTGTCGGTAGCCACCGATTATCCGCAGACCGACGTTCCCGTCTATGCAGCATCGTGTCTGTCGCAGAGTTTCAGAAAGAATATATTGGAACAGATAGCCCCGCAAATAGCCGGACTATCCGAAAAGGATGCTGTCGACAGACTGTTGCACTTCGTACAGTATGCCTTCAAGTACAAGACCGATACCGATCAGTTTGGCTACGAGAAGCCTTTCTTCGTCGAAGAGAACTTCCTTTATCCTTACAACGACTGCGAAGACCGTGCCGTCCTGTTTGCTTTTCTCGTCAGGAACCTGCTCCACCTCGACGTCCATCTGCTCTATTACCCGAACCACGAGGCAACAGCAGTGAAGTTCACGGACAAGAATCTGCGTGGCGACGGCTACATATACAAGGACGGCAGCCGCTACCTAATCTGCGACCCGACATTCCTCGGCGCCACCGCCGGTATGTGCATGCCGCAGTATGAAGGCACAAGTGCACAGGTCGAGCTGTGGTAACCCGTCGCCGACTAAACCAAAAACATTACAAGAATTTGCGCTATAATAACGCGAACGAACATTCCCAGGGGATACACCGACGCATAACTGATGCTCGCTGTGTCCCCTTTTAAGTTGTCGTTGGCATAGCCAAGTGCCATTGGATTTGCCATTGAGCCACACATAATGCCGCATATCGTTCCGTAATCGAACTTATGCGTGCGAAGAGCGATGAAGCCAATGACTGTCACCGGTACTACGGTGAGCACGAATCCGATACCAACCCACAGCAGACCCTCAGGCTGAATGACCGTCGAAAGGAAGCCCTTACCGGCGTCGAGACCAAGGCAGGCGAGGTAGAGGGCAAGCCCCAGGCGGCGCAGCATGAGCGATGCCGAGCGCGTCGTGTACGAAATGAAGTGCATTCGTGGTCCGAGCGCACCAATGACGATACCCATCACGATAGGACCACCTGCTATTCCGAGGCGGATAGGACTCTGCATGCCCGGCAGCGTTACAGGTATCATACCAAGGGCGACACCGAGCACCATACCGAGGAATATGCTTCCGATATTCGGTTCGTTAAGAGTCTTGACCGAATTGCCGAGGAAGTTCTCCGCATTGTCTATCGCATCAGGCTTGCCGACAAGTGTCAGGCGGTCGCCGTATTGAAGTACGAGGTCGTCGGTGGCAAGCAACTTGATATCGCCACGTATCACACGGCTGACGTTTACGCCATAAGTATCGCGCAAGCGCAACTGTCCGAGTTTCTTTCCGTTGAGCGCCGTCTTCGTCAGCACGATGATACGGCTCTCCACATTGGAGTCGATATGGTTCCAGTCAATCTTTTCCTTATTCCAGTCACCCGGCATTTCCTTACCGAAGAGCATTTCCATCGTGCCCTCCTCGTCCTTGTTTGTCACCACAAGGACACTGTCGTTGATATGTAGGACAGTGTCGGCAACAGGCAGGATAACCTCACCTGCGCGCCACAGACGACTGATAATGAATTTCGAGCGTGCGTCATGTGCAATATCACCGATGGTCCGTCCCTCCAGTGCAGGGTTCACAATGAGATACTGTCCGATAAATGTATGGTCGTCGTCCTCGGTCTCACGGATTTCCAAATCTGTCGGCTTGACGAAACATTTCCTCAGAAAAAGAATGGCAAGGATAACGCCAAGCACACCGAGAGGATAAGTCACGGCAGTGGCAAGTGCAGCGCGTCCGCCTCCGATGCCCATGTGCTCGAGTGCCGACTGTGCAGCACCAAGCGCCGGGGTGTTCGTTGTAGCACCGCATAGGACACCAATCATATCGGGCATACTGACTTTCGTCAGCGGCACCAGTGCTATTGCCATTATCGTTCCGAGGACAATGACAGCCAAGGACCACAGGTTCAACGTCATACCCTCACGGCGGAACGAGCCGAAGAAGTTAGGTCCGACGTGCAGACCGAGAGCATAGACGAAAAGAACGAGCCCGAAATCCTCGCAGTACATGAGCATATCGTGGTTTATTGCCACGCCAACGCTGCCGAGGAAGATACCTATGAAGAATACGAAAGCAATGCCCAGCGAGATACCGAAGAAACGTATCTTGCCCATTGCCATGCCGATAGCGCATATCAGCGACACCACGACGACTGCCTGTACAGCCGGTTGTATGCTAATCAAAGAGTTCAGCCAGTCCATATCAGAGTACGTTCAGATACTTCTCCAATGGGATACCGCGGTTCTTATCCTCATTGTCCTTGTTCAAATCAATAAGTGTATAGACGCCGTCCATAGCCTTGCGGGTACTGCTCTTCAGAGGTTCACCGTTCAGGATGTGCCCAATAAGAATGGCCGAAAAGATGTCGCCGGTACCGGGGAAGTGGACTGGTATTTCGGTGAAAGGCAGATAGAAGTGCTCATCTGTCGTGTGGTTGTATCCGGCAACGGATGTTTGTCCGTCAATATCGACCGACGTTATGAGCACCGACTTTGAGCCGATGGCATGCAACTCGTCGAGCATGGCAGCGGCTTCTTCCTTCGTCACGCCCGCCGGATTGTACTTTCTGCCCGTCAGGTAGCAAGCTTCGGTGTAGTTGGGGTAGCACAAATCGGCAACGGAAATCATCTCACGCATCACCCCGACAAGCTCGTCGGCAGCCATACCCTTGTAGAGCTGGCCTTCATCGCCCATTATCGGGTCGACGAAAACAGTTGCCCCGGCTGCCGCCTGTTCCTTGCAGTAAGCCGAAATCATGTCAGCCTGCTGACGGGACGGTATGAAACCGGTAGCTATAGCCTCAAAACCGAAGCCCAGTTCTTTCCATTTGTCGAAAGAATCGCGCAGGAATCCAGTTGTCTCCAGCATGCTGTAGCGTCCGTAATCGAAAGTATTCGAAACCAGCGAGGTAGGAAGTATGCCTACAGGTATACCGAAGTATGACAATATTGGCAACATTGCCGTTGTCGATACCTTACCATAGCTGCATAAGTCGTTAATGAGAAGTATTTGCTTCGTCGTCATTTCTTGTTTGTTTGCCTTCTACAAAATCGGTGCAAAGTTAATGTAAACGAGCGGAATGACAAAGGAAAAGAAAGACTTTTCAAAAGTTTTTCTTAATTTTGTGGGCAAAACACGGAATGTAATGATAAAGAATATCTTACCTATTGCTATAGCTCTGCTCACTGTCTGCACAGCAACGGCTCAGCACATCGACCGCAAGCCGATTGTCGAACGCAACAATCCACACATCGATAAGGTCGATACGCTGTCGTCATTCACCGTCGGCAACGGCCACTTCGCCGTCACCGTGGATGCCACCGGACTGCAAACCTACCCCGAATACTACTCCAACGGCATACCCCTCGGAACGTTTTCCGACTGGGCATGGCACTCTTTCCCTAACACAAATGGCTACAAAGCGGAGGAGGCTCTCGTCAACCACGACTTCGGACGGGGACACGAAGAGCTCTATTCGGCTGAGTTCAAGCAGAAAGGACGGCAACGCGACGCGTCGAACTGGCTGCGTGCCAACCCTCACCGCATGCATCTGGGTTGTCTTGGTTTCGACTTCGGGAACACGCCCCGGCTGAAAAATGTGCATCAGAAGCTTGATATGTGGACGGGTATGGTCGCGTCCGAGTTCGACAACGATGGCTATCGGTACAATGTCGAGACCGTCTGCCACCCGGAGAGAGATTTCGTGGCGGTTCGAATAAACAGGAAGTCAGACAAGGGGAAGACTCAGAAGGACGACAACGGACATATAAGGATGCGGTTCCGCTTCCCCTACCCCACCGGGAAACACAGCGACGACGGTTGCGACTGGACATTCCTTCCCCAGCGGCAAAGCGTCAGCAGAGTGGGTAAAGCTAACGGAACGGAGACGCTGAGAGTGCAAAACGACAGTGCAATTTATTATATTTACATATTGTGCAGGGACAAAGCGGGGCGCGTTATTCCGGCAAATGGCAGAATAAACGGCAACGAATATGACTTCACGGTACCCGACAGGGCTGTCATTCTCTATGGATTTGCAAGCAACGGGGATGCCTTGAAGATTGGTAAAGAGTTATCTTTCAAATCTATAGAAAAGGCTTCGGCACAACACTGGAAGAGTTATTGGCGGCGCGGAGGCATCGTCGACTTCAGCCGTGTCAGTGATAAGCGGGCACGGGAGTTGGAGCGTCGGACGGTATTGAGCCAGTATCTCCTTGCCGTCAACGATTCACAGGACTACCCACCAGCTGAGACGGGACTGACATACAACTCCTGGTTCGGGAAGTTCCACCTCGAAATGATTTACTGGCATCAAGCGTGGCAGGCGCTGTGGGGGCATCCCGAGATGCTGGAGCATACGCTTCAGTGGTACTTCCGTGCAGAGCCGATGGCGCGGAAGATAGCCCGTCGGCAGGGATTCAAGGGTGTTCGGTGGATGAAAATGACTGATACCAGCGCTGCGGAAGCTCCGTCGAATGTTGGCAGCTATCTTATCTGGCAGCAGCCGCACATCATTTATCTTGCGGAACTTCTATATCGAGCCACCCACAACGACTCGATACTCCACAAGTACGCCCGACTTGTCGATGAGACGGCGGAGTTTATGGCTGACTTCTGTGAGTTCGACTCGCTTCGCCAACAGTATATCATTCGTGGATACATCCCCGCCCAGGAGACGATGAAGGCAGACTCCGTCCGCAACTCTCCTTTCGAACTGTCGTATTGGCTGACGGCGCTGGGCATGGCGCAGCAATGGCGCGTGCGGCTCGGCGAGCAACGCGTTGCCCTATGGGATGATATCATAAACCGGCTGGAGCCGCTTCCTTCAGCCTCACCACAAGATTCCGCACTCCATTCTATGAATAAGGAAATGGATGTCTCTGTTTATACCGTTGCTGAGGGCGCTCCGCTCATCAGCAATCGTGCAGCGCAGACGGACTCTCCCAATGGTGATGACAAATTTGCAAGCGACCATCCGATGCCTCTAGGAGCGTACGGAATGCTGCCGGAGAGCCGTCTCTTCACGATAAGCGGTATGAACCGGACGTACAATTGGATAATGTCCCACTGGAACTGGCAGAAGACGTGGGGCTGGGACTACCCCATGACGGCAATGTGTGCTGTGCGCCTCGACCGCCCAGACGATGCTGTCAATGCTCTGTTGATGAACGTCCCGAAGAATACTTACCTCAACAACGGACACAACTGGCAGTCATCCCGCCTCCGTTGTTACCTCCCCGGCAATGGTGGACTTCTCACGGCAATTGCCCTTATGTGCGCTGGTTGGGACGGGTACACTACTAACAATCCGGGATTCCCTAAGGGTTGGGACGTCCGGTGGGAAGGGTTGCTGCCGCTGCCGTGAAGGAACAAAGGTTTTATTCCTCTCCAAGCCTCCCCTTTGACCTCACCAAGCCTCCCCAAAGGGGAGGATGTTTAGTTACCGAATGCCTGCTTGCGCATTACCGCTAATTTGCGCTCCCACTGCAGGGGCGGCCCTTGTGGCTGCCCGATTGCCCGAAAGGGCAAATAAAAACTTTTGGTATTCGTTCTTGCAGAACGAGCGGACAGCCACAAGGGCCGTCCCTGCAGCAGATGACCTTCTATGCGCAAGGAGGCATTAGGTCCTTAAAAGCCTTTCACGACCTCCCCAAGCCCCTCCCAAGGAGGGGATGTTTGATTACCTAGCAGTTATGCGCTAGGAGGCATAAGGTGTTTAACATCCTCCCCTTGGGGGAGGCTTGGAGAGGTTCCCGCTTACCTTTCGGCAACTCATTGCTAATCAACAGGATTACGAAACCTAAACTTTTGTGATGAAAAATAAATTAAAAATGAGAGAAAAATAAATTAAAAATAGACGAAAAATAATTTATTTTTCAAGCAAAAATAAATTAAAAACCGAGGCGAAAGCTTATCTTTCGCATTCTAAAAGCTTAGCAACAACCAACTAAAACCTCCGCAAACTAGACAAGAAACCTCTCCAAGCCTCCCACAAGGGGAAGGCTTGGAGAGGTCATGGGGGAGGCTTGGTGAGGAATAACCTTACTTTTGGTCGGTCATTGCTTTGACTTCCTCCTTACTAACCTCCCTCAGCTGCCCCTCAGACATGAGGAAGAAGGAGTCGGCAAAGCGGAGCGCAATGTCTAAATCGTGGGTGGAAAGGAGGATGGTCTTGCCATCAACGTGGGCAAGACGGTGAAGTAGCGACATCAAAGAAGACTTGGAGGGATAGTCGAGGAATGCCGTCGGCTCGTCAAGGAGTATCGACGGAGTCTGCTGGGCTAACGCACGCGCTATCATAACCTTCTGGCGCTCACCGTCGGAAAGGCTCTGTATCATCTTTCCGGCAAGCGGTTGGATGCCGACTTCTGCTATTGCCGCATCGACAATAGCCTTGTCGGAAGAGCGAAGGGTACCAAAGAAACCTGTGTATGGGGAACGGCCGAGAGCGACTGTCTCGGCAACTGTGAGGTTTTGGACATCGGGACTGTCCGTAAGAACAATGCCTACGGTGCGCGACAAATCATGCTTCGACATACTGCTGACGCTCTTGTCGCCAAGAAAAACAGCTCCACCACGGACGGGAAGAAACCCGCTGACAGTCTTCAAGAGCGTCGACTTACCGCTTCCATTGCGACCGACAAGACACGACAACTGACCGCCACGGAACTCAACATTGATGTTCCGCGCCACAGAGGGTTGTCCCTTGTATCCTATCGATAAGTCTTCAAGCCTGATGTCCATAAGATATAGTAGATACGTAAGGGCACAAAAAAAGGACTACCGCTGTAGTCCAACCTTTGTTAACCTTAAATCTAATACTATGAAAAACACAATGCAAAGTTACATTATTATATTTTAGCCGCCAAACAAATTATGCTTTTTGTGTGCGCAAACAGTGTTTTTCTTGATTTATATCAATTTTTCTTTGATTTTGTTAAAATCCCAACGGAAGGGTAAAATAAATAAAAAAGGGCGCTGCAATTATGAATTTTCCCAATAAAAATTTGTTCAAAGAAAAAAGAATTGTTAACTTTGCAATCTCAAACAGGACACAGAAAGATGCACAGATACAGGATTCCGACATTTAAAGATGTTGGAATTCTTTATTTTTTTGCATTTTCCTTAAATCAAGAAATAATTAACAAACAAGCGGAACGTATCGAGACGAGGTCGTAATTTTTACCCTAAGACCCCGTTAGGGGCGTCCGTATGAAAGGAATACGATTATGGCATACATGTCACAGGAAGGCTACGACAAACTCGTAGCAGAACTCAAGAGACTTGAGTCGGTAGAGCGTCCGAAAGCATCGGCTGCCATTGCCGAAGCTGCCGACAAGGGAGACCTTAGCGAGAATTCGGAGTATGATGCCGCAAAAGAGGCACAGGCGCACCTCGAGGCAAAGATTAACGATATGAAGATGACCATCGCACAGGCAAAGATTGTGGACACATCGCGCCTGAGCACTGATGCCGTACAGCTCATGTCGACAGTCGTTATGACCAACCTGGCTACCGAGCGCCAGATGAAATATACCATCGTCAGCGAAAGCGAGGCAAACCTTAAGCAAGGAAAGATTTCAATCAAGACTCCTATCGCACAGGGACTTCTGAACAAGAAGGTTGGCGACGAGGTCAATATCAAGATACCTCGCGGCGTTCTTAAGGTTCGCATCGACAAGATTAGTATTGAGGCTTAAAAACAGGAGGCAACATGACACTATTCAGCAAGATAGCAGCTGGCGAGATACCCAGCTTCAAATGCGCAGAGGACGAGAACTTCTACGCTTTCCTCGACATCAATCCGGTAGTGAAGGGACACACTCTCGTAATCCCACGGAAGGAAGTTGACTACATCTTCGATATGCCAGACGATGAGCTGGCAGCCTTTGAGGTCTTCGCAAAGAAGGTCGCCAAGGCTATCCGCGCCGCCTTCCCATGCAAGAAGGTGGCAGAGGTTGTCCTCGGTCTTGAGGTCAACCACGCCCACATCCACCTCCTGCCTATCAACAGTGAGGCTGATGTCGACTTCCACAAGCATGTAAAGCTCTCCGACGACGAGCAGAAAGAAGTCGCCGCAAAGATTTACGCAGAGTTCAAGAAGCTGTAAAAGTCTTACTCGGAAGCCATATTCTGCGTGATAGAAGCGCAGAAGCACTAGCCTCGACAGAGGTTAAACTAACGATAGCCCCACATAAGCGGTAGCGCAATGTGAGATAAGGAGATAAACTAATTATCAACACTCAGCGCTTCGGAGATGCGCTATAGCGTGAAACGCGTATAATGTTTACAATTACATTAAGGCGCACTTCGTGCTGTAGCGCATCTCCGAAGCGCTGAGTTTTTTATGATATCACATGATATTCCCCAGTCTGCGGTCGTTCCACTCCCTTGGCTGGGGTTACCGAGAATTAAACTTCTTCGAAGTTTGTGGGTGTTATCCCTACTGATATAAGTTTTCTATAACACACTTAGTCATTGTCTTTTCAAGACAAACGGACAGCCACAAGGGCCGTCCATGCAGTGGATGGCAAAGTCATTTGGACAGCCTTCATTATACATATAACCCCCTACCCGTTTACCACCACTCTATATCCACAAGACTATTTTTCTTCTCCCCTTCTTCGGAGGGGCCGGGGGAGGTCCCATTGAGGGGATGGGAGAGCCCTTTATTTCTCTCCTTCTACGCCCTCATTCCTGCATTCCTCATGGTATTTGTCTACCACCGCACGGGCAGACTGGAACATTTCGGCGAGCAAAGCCTCAAAGTAATCCTGCATGTTTGGTATCTCCGGCATCAGCAGACCACTAGCCTTCGAGCCTACCAGCATTCTGTTGCCGTCATTATCAATAATATAGAAGATTGCCGAACGACACAAAGAACCGTTTATAGCGTTGATTGCCTTCTGCATACACGACGCCTGCTCCAACTTGTCGAGTTGTACCGTCTCCCACCAAAGATAGGCGATGGTGATGAAAGGGGACTCGTCAGAAGAGAATAAATTGAACGTTGCGCCCTGAAAAGAGAAGAGGATGGAACCGTCTTCCTCAGTCTCTGACTGGCAATTCAACTTCTTCAACACCGCAGCGGCAATCTGCGGGGCTTTCATTCCGTCATACTCGTTTTCCATATCCTTAGTCTTTACGTTATACACAGGTTGTCCTTCTGATGCCGCCGGCTTATCGTCAGCGTTGCTTTCATTCTTCTGTTCCGTCTCGTGATTGCCATAGTCATCCTTCCGGCGGTGGTATTTCTTATATGCTCCCACCGCATCCATGAGCATTATCAGTACCCAAACTACAACAACTATAAAAACTATAACAATCCCGACTGTACTCATCAGCAGATAAATTTGTATGCAGATTGATGCAAAGGTAATAAAAAATCGCTAACCATGCAACAGCTTTATACACATATTATATAAATATAAGTGAACGTAAAGTTTTCGAATAAATTCTATAAAAAAGCGCATAAAAGTTTTTGTTTTATAAAAATTTTATATAATTTTGTATCGATTTATTGCAATTTGTTACGACAATTACAGAGAGAAATTATAATTAAACTCAAACATTATTAAACCTGTCGCATGAGGAAATTTTACTTTATCCTTCTCGGTTTGCTGGCAACAATCTCCACTTTGGCAAACCCAGTAACTCCCAATCAGGCGCGCAAGACAGCATTGACATTCCTTTCAAAAAAGGGTATCAACGTTCCAGAGGCGCAACTAAACACTCCCGCCGGACTCGTTAAGCATTCGCAGCAGTCCGAAGCACCTTATTATGTCTACAATGTCGACAAGTCGAAGGGCTTCGTCATTGTTGCCGGCGACGACCGCGTACCGTCAATCATCGGCTATAGCGACAACGGCACATTCGACGCCACGAACCTTCCGGAGAACGTTGCTGCGTTCCTCGCCCGCTACGAGGCTCAGATTAAGGCTCTTGGAAACGGCACGGCAAAGGCTGCCGAAGCCGACAGTACAAACTATGAGGCTGTCAGTCCGCTGATCAAAACTTACTGGGGGCAGACTTCTCCATACAACATCACTCTCCCAACCGTCACCATTGACAGTGTGACATACGACCTTTACGTTGGTTGCGTGGGCGTTGCAACAGCCGAAGTATTAGGCTATTACAAGTATCCGCAGAGTACTTCGGCAGAGATTCCGGCATTTACGACACCTAATGCTATCAGCGGTCAGAAGGTAACTCTGCCTGCCATCGAAGGCGGAACGTCAATCGACTGGGACAATATTCTGAACATCTACCGTGGCAACGAGACTGCAACGCAGGACACCGCAGTAGCAAACCTTATGAAGATAGCCGCCACCGCCGTTAAGACACAGTTCTCTCTGAACGGCGCCGGAGCCTTCACGTGTGACATTCCGTATGCTCTCCGCACATATTTCGGCTACAGCAATAACATCAAATACATCTACCGCCGCGACTACAGTCAGCAGGAATGGAACAAGACCCTCTATGATGAGGTTGCAAATGGTCGTCCTGTAATCATCGGCGCACAGTCGACAGCAGGCGGACATGAGTTCGTTGCCGACGGATATGATGGCGAAGGACTTTTCCATATCAACTGGGGATGGAGCGGACAGTGCAACGGCTGGTTCCGTCTGTCGCTACTTGACCCAGGCAACAACTATGACCCGACTGGCAATCCAACAGGTAGCGGATACAACGAGGACCAGGAAGCCATCATCGGAATTGCTCCGGCAGACAGTGCCGAGGCTGCTCCTCTGCTCAAGATGGATGGTACCATCACCGACTACAGCGCTGACAAAAAGAACGTACAGTGCACTTTCTACAATATGACAGGTGCTGCCGGCTCATTCGACTACGGTATCGGCTATGTAACAAAGAAGGGCCGCATCATCGTTATCAACTCTAATTCGAACCGTTCGTTCGACCGCACTTATGGTGATATTTACACCGGCGATGTCAGCGCACTTGCTGTTGGCACATACGACATACACCCTGTAAGCCGTCTGCATGGTCAGAAGGCATGGGTTTGCGATAGCGACTATGTCACAGCGGTTATCGACAAGGACCACAACGTTAAGTTCTCTAAGGCTGAGTCACAACTCAGGGCAAGCAATTTCGTATACACCGGTACTAAGTCCGCCAAGGTTTTGCAGACTGTTACTGCCACTATCAGCAACAAAGGAAAGGACTTCTACGGCAATCTATATCTCTTCCTCTCTATTGAGCCATACCAGCCAAGCGGCATTTCCGACATGGTCGGCGTCAGCGTTCCTGCCAACGACTCAACCAAAGTGAACTTCCGTTTCCTGCCATACATGCAGAGGCACTTCTATATTTACGTGGCAACAGACCAGAATTGCACTAATATCATCGGCAGCTCATCTGTCGACATTGCCGACTCACTTGCTGCTCCAAAGCAGCTGAGGGTAACTGCAAGCAAGGTTGACTTTAGTACTCCGGCCATGACACTGGGTGTTCGCGACGTCCAGGGCAACTGGGCACAGGGTTCATTCACCGTCAGAAACGACGCAACGAAATCGTTCACTGGCAACCTTACTGCATATCTGTATATGAGTTCTTCAGTCAACGGCAGATATATGGGCTCCGGTTCGTACGAGGAACCTGTAGTTCTGCAATCCGGCGAGTCAAAGACAATCAACTTCAAATTCCATACGGAGACGGGATTCTACTATATTGTAGCCCTTCAATACGACGACAGGAGCATCATAAGCAACACCGACAGACTGCATATCCTTGGCGGTGAAGTCACAAGCGGTATCGACGCAGTGACGGCTAAGCCTCTTGTTGACGACAATGCAAAGGTTTATACCGTCGGTGGAATATACGTTGGAAAGGCTGCCGACTTCGAGTCGCTGCCTAAGGGACTGTATATCATCAACGGAAAGAAGTTCGTGAAGTAAATACCATATAAACAATAACACACATAAAAATCACTTTATTAATCATTTTGCTTATGAAGTTTATAACTCGACTCAAAGCTTCTGTGCCGCTTGCGGCGGCGTTGTTGCTTGCGGTTCCTGCGACTTCTGTGGCTCAGAACACCACAAAGACAACACAGGACCAAGGTTTCAAAGCAGAAAGTCCGGTCATCAGGCGATGGCGGGCATTGTCTCCAACTGAGCGCGACAGTCTTCGACGTGCAGCTCTGAGGAACTACCCGATGATGTACCGTAAGCTCGCGCAAGGCGCCGACCAAGGTACCAAGCTCCTGCCGGGCGGCAACAAGGGTGTTGCCAAAGGCACGTCGAAAGCCATCGAAGGCGTTCTGGCTGACTGGAATGCAAAGCTCGCAGGCTTAGAGACAAGGCGTGCACCGATATTATATGCAGGCGACTCGATTGCCAACAGTAAAATCACTTACTATGGCTATGTTCCTGCATCGACAGGTTTAAAAGCCGGATTCTACAAATTTGCCCTCGGACCTAATCCGACAGCAGAACTTCTCAATCCATACAATGCCAACAACTTCGGTTTCGGTTCTGCTATTGTCAACGGAAAACTATATATAATGTACGTGGACAAGACCATGTGGGACCTTGGTTGGGTCAATGCAAACTACTATACAGTAGACCTTACCACCGGAACGGTTGGATACGGTGGCGCTCCATACTATAGTTACAACGACTTCGCAGGCTATGCAACGACGCAAGCTGCCGACGGAACGGTCTACGGACAGTTCTTCGGCGACGCTTATGACCCAAGTGTTTTGGTCTGGGGTAGCCGCGATTACACTTCGATGTCAAAGATTGCCGACTTCGGTAAGTCAAGTAACATCATTTCAGTTGCCCTCGGTATCACCAGCGACGGTAAGCTCTACAGCGTCGGTGAGGATGGCAATCTCTATCAGATTAGCACTAAGGACGGCACGGAAACGCTCGTTGGTCCTACTGGTGTTACCCCTTACAAAGTCAACGGAACGCTTGCACCATCAAGCGGTGAGATAGATCCGAAGACCAACACATTCTACTGGGCTGCTGTCGACGGTGATGGCAAAGCTGGTTTGTACAGCGTTAACCTCAAAACCGGTCAGGCTACGAAGCTGAGCGATTGGGGAAACCTTGGCAATATCGAAATTCAGTCGCTCGTAGGCGTTATCCCTCCTGCTGAAGATGGTGCTCCGGCTGCTGCAACGAACTTGAGTCTTAGCTTCGAAGGCGGTAGCACAACGGGTAAGATTTACTTCACCGCACCTGCTACAACATACGCTGGCCAGGAGCTTGACGACACTCTTGACTTCCAGGTTACTAGTGGAACAGAGGTTGTTGCTACAGGTAAGGTGTTCGCAGGTGACGAAGATTCAGCTACCATCACTGTACCGGAAGGTCAGAATACAATTGCTGTGACAACCAGCAACTCTGTCGGTCGCTCGCCTATAGCAAAGATTTCGCAGTGGATTGGCTTTGACCAGCCAGCAAATGTATCGGGCGCTTCGGCCATACTCGATGAGGAAACTGGTATCGTAACACTGAAGTGGAACGCTCCAACGCGTGTCAACCACAACGGTTACCTTGGTCCTCTCACCTACAATATCTATTATAGGAAAGGCGGAAGGGCTTCCAACGATACACTTATTGCTGTTGCCGACACTGCAAAATACAAGGTTCAGTTGCCCGAGAACGACCTGCAATCATACATATTCGCTATCGAAGCCGTCAACGGAACGCAGAAGAGCTACTCCAAGATAGCAACAAGCCGTGTCGCTTGGGGTAAGCCTCTGAACACTCCTTACAACGAAAACTTCAAGAGCGATGAGACTTTCTCGTTCTTCAAGATTGTCAACAACAACGGCGACAACTACACTTGGCGTCGTTCTAACGGCTGGGCTGAATGTAATTCCTCATACGGCAAGGCTCAGGACAAGTGGCTTGTCACTCCGCTCATCAACCTTAAGGGTGGCAACGACTATGTCCTCGATTACACCGCAGCATGTAACTACTCGTGGTACAAGGGCGTCAAGTATCAGCTTAAGTATGGCAAGTTCGCCGGTCACGGTCGTACTATCGAAGGACTCGACAAGGTTATTGCCGATACTTTGCAGCTCGACAGTATCAGCGACAGTGCCCCTGTAAGCTATTCTGATACCATTCATATCGACGAAACAGGCAATTACGCATTCGGTTTCCATGCTTGCTCTCCTAACGGAGTCAACTGTAACGTCAAGGTTGGCCCTATCTCGATAACGAAGGTACGCCTTGCCAACACTCCGGATGCCGTCCGCAACCTCACTGTTACGGCTGCTTCGAACGGTGACAACCGTGCTCAGATTATCTTCCAGGCACCTCAGAAGGACATCAGCGGCAACAAGCTGACCGAGAATATTCCTTGGATAGCTTTGCTCCGCAATGGTTCTGAAATCTTCCGCTTCCTCGATGTTGTTCCTGGAAGTTACCTCCAGTACAGCGATGAAGGCGAAGGCTTGAAGGTTGGAAACAACATTTATAGCATCACCTGCTACCTTACCGATGAGGATCCATCAGCAACAGTAAGCGATACCGCATACGTTGGCGTCGGAATACCACAGCCTGTTCCTGAGGCTTCTGTAGTTGAGAACGCTGCCAACAAGTCCCTTGACTTCTCTTGGAGCCCAGTTTCGAGCACCGGAGCTAACGGCCACAAAGTCAAGGTCAATGAAGTCGAGTACGGAATCTTCTCTCTCAAACCTAGCTACTTCGGCGGTTACTACCACGACAAGCTGCAGGGCGCTACCACGGGATACAGTCTCTCTGTACCATATGATACTTATGTTGGCGACCCACAGGTTAACACATGGGCTGTCGCAGCAGCTAACGAAGCCGGAATGAGCGACGACTACGTTCTCTCATTCATCTCCGGAGTTCCTAAGCAGCTGCCTTACGAAGAGCACTTCAGCAACGGTGCACCTGAGGTATATCCTCTGTTCCTCCACACTATAGACTCTAAGTGGGGCGGATACGGCCGCGACGGAATCTCAAGTGATGGCGATGGATACAGCATCGACGCATTCGCTCAGGCTGATACCATAACTCACCAGCCGGTAGTAAGTGTATTGAGCTGGCCTAAGTTCGACCTCACGACAGCTGAACACCCAACTGTCATCTACGATATCAATGAGGCTGTCAGCAATGGAGCCGGCAAACAAATCTTCGGAATTGTAAATGCAGGTCCTACTATCACAGAGCTGACACCTGAAGCTGTCGACGCTCAGTTGCCAAACAACTTCAAACGCTACAAGGTTTCACTTGATAACTACAAGGACAACAAGGGTCTTTCATTCGGAATTGGTGCCCGCTTCTCAGGCAATTACAAACAGGCTTGGGTTGACATCGACAACGTTCACCTGCTTGACCTTCGTAGCAAGAACCTCGGAATACGCTCTATAGCACTTCCGGCAAACGTCAAGGGAGGCAACACCGCTAGGGTTAAGTTCACCGTTGAGAACGTTGGCGAAAGCGATGCTTCAAATTACGTTGTAAAGGCTGAGGCCGATGGCAAGGTATTCTACACAGATACCGTTAGCGAGCCATTATCTCTGCTTGGTCAGAAGGAGTTCACTGCTAATCTGCCGACGACCATCTACGACGAGAGTCATGACATTGCAATCAAGGTTTCTGTAGCTCTCGACGGCGATGAAGTTGCTTCCAACGATACAGTTACAGCTTCTCTTCCTCTCATCTCTTCACCATATCCAGCACCAGAGGATGTTGCCGGTGAACAGCAGGATGAGAACGTAGAACTCACATGGAAGGCTCCGTCATCTGACGAGGCAACTATCACTGAAGGATTCGACGACCAGAGCATCTTCAAACCTTACGATATCGGTGGCATCAACGACAGTACGTTCACCGGCAACATAGGTCCTTGGACTGTGACGACCGTCGACAGAAAGACCACAACCGGTCCTAGCGTAAACATTCCTAATAATCTCGTCGTTAAATCGTTTGAGGTTATCAACACTGATACACTCGGTGCAGGTGCCGACGCAGTGTTCCCGCCACTCAGCGGAGCACAGACTCTCGTTTCATTCGACATCACTTCGGGTAGCACGAACCACTGGCTCATCTCTCCGGAGCTCACAGGAAAGGCTCAGGATATAACAATCAACTACCGTAAGCTTCCTAGCAAATATGGTAATGAAAGCTTCCAGGTTCTTGCTTCGACAGGTAGTCTTGAGACAGACAGCTTCACTCTCGTCAAGAATCAGACCGTTAACGGAACTGACTATGCAGCTTTGAAGGTCAGTCTGCCAGAGGGAACGAAGTACTTCGCTATCCGTCACAACTCCGGAGTTTACGGCCTGCAGCTCGACGATATCATCTACACTACAGGTTCGGGCAAGCCGACAGCCTACAACATCTACGTTGACGGTAAGCTTGTGAAGACTCTGCCAATTGAATCGATAACCGTTGCAGAAGACGGAACAATGTCCTTCATCAACACCGACGCTGTTGACGGCTCTGAACACCAGTATGCTGTATCCGCAGTCTACGCAGGTGGCGAGTCACGTCCTGTTCCTGTAACCATCAACACTGTCGTTACAGGTATCAAGACCATCAGCATCGCTCCGGGTGAGAAGGTCGACATCTACACCATTGACGGTAAGCTCGTCCGTCGTCAGGCATCCGACTTCTCGGGTCTGAACACCGGCGTTTACGTTGTCAAGGGTCAGAAGGTCCTCGTCAAGTAATGTTTGAACACAGAAAAGGCTTGCGGCGCTAATCGCAAATCAGCCTTCGGAATACTCTAAAGGGGTAAGTATCAGCATCGATGCTTACCCCTTTTCGTATGCTATATAGTCTTAATAAACTGTAAGATTGCCGATTATCGCAACAAAAAAGCAATGTTGCATTTTGCTATCCCACCAAATTGCCGTACCTTTGCATTTCCAAATAAATTCAAGAAGAAGTATATGGCATATTTGTTTTCATCCGAATCAGTATCAGAGGGACATCCTGACAAGGTCGCCGACCAAATTAGTGACGCACTGCTCGACCAGTTTCTCGCCTACGATTCGAAGGCTCACTGCGCAATAGAGACGTTCAACACCACCGGACAGGTCATCATCATGGGCGAGGTTCGCTCTTCCGAGTACATCGACTTGCAGAATATCGCGCGTCAGACCATCAACCGTATCGGCTACACAAAGGCCGAATACCAGTTCGACGGCAACTCTTGCGGAGTGCTGACGGCAATCCACGAGCAGAGCGACGACATCAATCGCGGCGTGGACAACGGCGATGACGAGAACCAGGGAGCAGGAGACCAGGGCATGATGTTTGGCTATGCCGTCAACGAGACCGAGAACTATATGCCTGTCACTCTCGATTTGGCTCACCTCATCATGCGGACGCTGTCGCAGATTCGCAAGGAAGACAAGGTTATGCGCTACCTCCGCCCTGACGCCAAGTGCCAGGTGACGGTGGAATACAGCGACGAGAACATTCCGCAGCGCATCGACACCATCGTCGTCTCTACCCAGCACGACGACTTTGCCGATGAGGAGACGATGCTTCAGACCATCCGCCATGACGTCATAAACATCCTTATCCCTAAGGTTAAGGAACAGATACACGCCAAGAAGGTCCTTGATTTATTCAACGACAACATAAAATACCTCGTCAATCCAACGGGTAAGTTCGTCATCGGAGGCCCTCACGGCGACACGGGGCTCACCGGCCGCAAGATAATCGTCGACACCTACGGAGGGCGCGGAGCCCACGGCGGCGGCGCATTCTCAGGCAAGGACTCGTCGAAAGTCGACCGCTCAGCTGCCTACGCAGCCCGTTACATCGCCAAGAACATGGTAGCCGCAGGCATCAGCGACGAAGTTCTCGTTCAGTTGGCCTACGCTATCGGCGTGGCAGAGCCTGTCAGCGTCTACGTGAACACATACGGACGCAAGCACGTTGCCTTGTCCGACGGCGAGATAGCCGACAAAATCAGCAAGATGTTTGACCTCCGTCCGAAGTCCATCGAGCGTGAGCTTAAGCTCCGCCAGCCTATGTATCTCGAGACGGCAGCCTACGGACACATGGGCCGCAAGAACGAAATCGTGAAGAAGACGTTCACCAGCCGCTACCACGAGACAAAGACAATGGATGTCGAATTGTTCACTTGGGAGAAGCTTGACCAGGTCGACAGACTCAGTGAAGCATTCGGACTAAAATAGCATTTAATGCAGGACTCGCTACAGCTGAAACCCACCGGCCACACGGCATGGGACTTCGCAAAGGAGTTTGACCCCACTCACGTGAGGTCATTGCTCAACGACACCGTCGAGGTGTCCCTCACCAAGGGTCCCGACGGCCTCCTTGGCGACGACGTCCCCTACCGTTTCGGCAACGACAACAGCATCACCATAGTCCTGCTTTCGTGCTTCATGCTCAGCATGATAGCAATTTCGTTCTCGCGGTCGTTCCTCGTCCGCCAGATACGCGACTTCTTCTACACGCCCCGAAGCGGAGTGACCATGACCGAGACGGGCTACGAGTCGGCACTGCAAGTGTTCCTCGTACTGCTGACAGCCATCGTTGGCGGAATCTTCTGCTGCATAGTCTCCGAGTCGTGGGGCACCGGCACGTTCATGCAAGGTTCACAGCTGAAGGTCATCGGAGCCTTCACGGCAGTTTTCCTTGCATATTTTATATTCAAAAGAATAGTCTTCGGAATTGTGGACTGGGTATTCTTCAGTTCGAAAAATAATGACAGATGGATAGAGACGCTTGTCTTCCTTACTGCCGCCGAAGGCATACTTCTCTTCCCAATGATGTTGTTGCAAGTCTACTTTGACCTTTCTTTGCAAGCAACAGTTATTTACGCACTTTGTATCATAATTCTCGTTAAATTACTGTCATTTTATAAAAGCTACTCCATCTTTTTCAAACGAGGACGTCAATATGTGCAAAATATTTTGTACTTTTGTGCCCTTGAACTTGTTCCGCTTTTAGCGTTAGCGGGCATTTTGAGAATAACAGGGAATTATTTGAAGGTAATTTTTTAAGACAGTAATGGTTAAGAAGATTCTTATATCCCAACCACAGCCGAGCAGTGAGAAGTCTCCGTACTACGACATTGAGAGAGACTTCGGAGTGAAAGTTGATTTCCGCCCTTTCTTCAAGGTCGAGGGCATTGACGTGAAGGAGTTCCGCCAGCAGAAGATAAACCTCCTCGACTACACTGCCGTCGTGTTTACATCGCGCCATGCCATAAACAACTATTTCAAATTGGCAAAGGAAATGCGCATCACCATCCCAGAGGACATGAAGTACTTCTGCACCATAGAGACCATAGCTCTCTACATTCAGAAGTTCGTCCAGTACCGTAAGCGCAAGGTGTTCTTTGGAAAGACCGGCAAGATTAACGACCTTATGCCGACGATGGTAAAGCACAAGAACGAGAAGTATCTGGTTCCGCTGAGCTCAGTCCACAACGACGACGTCAAGGAACTTCTCGACTCCAAGCACCTTAAGCATCGTGAGTGCGTCATGTACCGCACGGTAAGCAACGACTTCACCGAGGAAGAGAAGAAGAACTTCGACTATGACATGCTCGTTTTCTTCAGCCCTACCGGTGTGAAAGCACTCCTGAAGAATTTCCCCGACTTCAAACAGGGCGACACAGAGATTGCCGCTTTCGGTCCGGCAACGGCCCGCGAGATTGAAGCACAAGGTCTTCGTCTCGACCTCCAGGCTCCTACAAAGGAGTTCCCATCAATGACGATGGCTCTGAAAGACTATCTGAAGAATAATAAATAAATGTACTCATGCCGACGGAACAAGCTCACACGCTGACGAAGGGTGAGCGTCTGAACAGTCGGACACTCATTGAGAAGCTGTTTGCCGGTGGCAACAGCCGCTCCATGTCGGCATTTCCGCTCCGCGCCGTCTACATGGTCAAGGACCGCGACGGACTGGAACCGCAGGTCCAGGTGCTAATGTCGGTATCGAAGCGGAAGTTCAAGCGCGCCGTCAAACGCAACCGCGTGAAGCGCCAACTGCGCGAGGCTTACCGTCGGAACAAGCACATTGTGTACGACAGCCTTCTCCGTCACGAATACTTCGACAAAGCTGTTGTCATCGCGTTTATATGGCTTGACGACAAGCTGCACGACTCCGACAATGTCAACGCCAAGGTCTCGAACCTGCTGACACGCATAAGCGAGAAGATATGAGCGCCATACGGACAGTCATACACAAGGTATCGCACGCCGTGGCATGGCTCATGGTGCAGCCGATAGTGTTCTACCAGAAGTTCATAACACCCTACACCCCTCCGTCGTGCCGCTTTACGCCGACATGTTCGGAGTACGCCCGTCAGGCAATTCTCAAGCACGGCCCCGTCAAGGGCTTGCTACTTGCCATCTGGCGGATACTGAGATGCAATCCCTGGGGTGGCAGCGGGTACGACCCCGTGCCGTAAGTCGTCCTCCGTTTCGAGGCGCCCCAACAACCGTCTTTTGAGGTTTACAGGTGTTTATACACTGTTATAGGCGCTTATAAGTACCTAAAAGGGCTAATAAAAATAAAAACAATCACTAAGGAAAATGAAGAATTTTGTTGAAGAACTGCGGTGGCGCGGAATGCTCGCGCAAATCATGCCGGGAACCGAAGAGTACCTTCAGGAGAACCTGACGTCAGCATATCTGGGCACAGACCCTACCGCCGACTCGCTTCACATTGGTCATTTGTGCGGCATTATGATGCTGCGCCACTTCCAGCGTTGCGGTCACAAGCCCTATTTGCTTGTCGGCGGCGCAACGGGAATGATTGGTGACCCGTCAGGAAAGAGCCAGGAGCGTAACCTTCTCGACTCCGACACGCTCTATCACAACCAGGAAGCAATAAAGAAGCAGGTCGCCAAGTTCCTCGACTTCGACGGAACAGAGCCTAACAAGGCTGAGCTTGTCAACAACTACGACTGGATGAAGGACTACAAATTCCTCGATTTCGTCCGCGATATAGGCAAGCACATCACCGTAAACTACATGATGGCGAAGGAAAGCGTGCAGCAGCGCCTCAACGGTACAGCACGCGACGGCCTGTCGTTCACAGAGTTCACCTATCAGCTCATACAGGGCTACGACTTCCTTTATCAGTATCAGCACTACGGAGTTCGCCTCCAGCTCGGCGGCAACGACCAGTGGGGCAACATGACTACGGGTACGGAGCTCATCCGCCGCGTGCTCGGCAACGACGCCCAGGCTTTCTGTCTGACATGCCCGCTCATAACGAAGGCTGACGGAAAGAAGTTCGGCAAGACCGAGAGCGGTAACGTATGGCTCGACCGCAACCGCACAACGCCGTACGCTTTCTATCAGTTCTGGCTCAACGTGACCGACGAGGACGCTGCAAGATACCTCAAGATATTCACCGATTTGGACCAGGAGACCATCGAAGGCCTTATCGAAGAGCACAAGCAGGACCCAGGACGCCGTATCCTTCAGAAGCGTCTTGCAGAGGAAGTGACCACACTTGTTCACTCGAAGGAGGACTTGGACATGGCAATAGCTGCATCCAACATTCTCTTCGGCAAAGCTACTAAAGACCAGTTGGCACAGCTCGACGAGGCAACACTCAACGATGTGTTCAAGGATGTACCACATTACGACCTGCCGAAGGACGCTCTCGGACAGCCTGCTGTTGAGGTGTTCTGCCGTGAGGGATGGCAAATCTTCCCCAGCAAGAGTGAGATGCGTAAGCTCGTGAAGGGCAATGGCGTCAGCCTCAACAAGGAGAAGATCACCGCTTTCGACCGTCCTGTTACTTCGGACGACCTCATCGACGGCAAGTATCTCCTCGTTCAGCGTGGCAAGAAGAACTACTTCCTCATCACAGTGAAGTAATTCTACAACAGCATATCGCACCTTTCGGAAGGCTCCAGCTGCCCTTCCTGAAGGCAATAGGTAAACGATTAGAAATCAATAGGATAAGTTCAAGGATGGAAAATAATTTATTTTCCATCCTTTTTTAATTTATTTTTCTTCCATTTTTAATTTATTTTTCAAGCAAAAATAAATTAAAAAGTAACACCAAAGCTAAGCTTTCGCATCGCAAAACATAAGCAACAGCAATCGAAAACCTCTCAGAAGACAAGGTAAAACCTCCTCCAAGCCTCCGCCAAGGGGGGAGGCTTGGAGAGGTATGGGGGAGGCTTGGAGAGGAATTCGCTTGGGCTTGGGAAAGTCTAGGGCTTGGGTAGGCACTTCCTGAAACAATTTCCACGTTTTGTTTTGTCTTGTCTCCGAATTGCACTACCTTTGCACCAATGAAAGCAAAACTGACTGATTTTGAGATAATGGCGCCCGTAGGGTCGCGCGAATCGCTTGCCGCAGCAATACAGGCCGGTGCCGATTCGGTGTACTTTGGAGTAGGAAAGCTCAACATGCGGTCGCATTCTGCAAACCATTTCGATATCACAGACCTTAAGGAAATTGCCGCTACATGCCGCAAGCACGGTATCCGCTCGTACCTGACGGTGAACACCATCATCTACGACGAGGACATTCCGACGATGCGGGAGATACTCGACGCGGCGCACGAAGCCGGCGTATCTGCCATCATTGCCTCCGATGTTGCCGTCATGGAGTACTGCAACGAAATCGGACTGGAAGTGCATCTGTCGACTCAGCTCAATATTTCGAATATCGAAGCGCTGAAGTTCTACAGTCGTTTCGCCGATGTCAGCGTCCTCGCCCGTGAACTTAACATGAAGCAGGTGAAGCACATCCACGAGGAGATTGAACGTCAGAACGTACGCGGTCCGCGTGGTGAACTGATACGTATTGAGATGTTCTGCCACGGTGCACTTTGCATGGCGGTGTCGGGTAAGTGCTATATGAGTCTGCATGCAGCCAACCGCTCTGCCAACAGAGGCGAGTGCATACAAGTGTGCCGACGCTCGTACACGGTGACGGACGACGAGACCGGCTATCAGCTCGACATCGACAACAAGTACATTATGAGTCCGAAGGACCTGAAGACGATACGTTTCATCGACAAGATGATGGACGCCGGAGTCAGAGTCTTCAAGATAGAGGGTCGCGCCCGTGGACCTGAGTATGTCTACACGGTCGTTACGTGCTACAAGGAGGCTATACAGAGCGTACTTGACGGGACGTTCACGGAGGAGAAGAAGAACGATTGGGACAAGCGGCTCGCTACCGTCTTCAACCGTGGTTTCTGGGATGGCTACTACCAGGGGCAGACCTTCGGCGAGTGGAACAAGAACTACGGCTCTATGGCGACGGAGAAGAAGGTGCTCATAGGTAAGGTTACGAAGTACTTCTCGCGTCTGAACGTTGGCGAAATAGCAGTGGAGGCATCCGACTTCAAGCTCGGCGACAAACTGCTTATTACCGGTCCGACTACCGGTGTGATGTATATCACGGCGAAGGAGATACACGACGACAACGGTCCGATAGAGCATGCGCCGCAGCACATTCGTGTTTCGGTTCCGGTAAAAGGAAAGGTGCGCCCCAATGATAAAGTATTCAAGTTAGTAAAAGTAGAAGAATAATTATGACAATAAATGAAGCTCAAGATGAGGTAATCGCTGAATTTGAGGACCTCACCGACTGGATGGATAAATATCAGATGCTGATTGACCTCGGCAACGACCTCGACGAACTTGCCCCGAAGTACAAGAACGACTCGAATCTGATAGACGGTTGTCAGAGCCGAGTTTGGCTTCAGTGCGACTATGTTGATGGTAAGCTCGTCTTCACGGCGGACAGCGACGCGCTGATTACTAAGGGTATCATCGCCCTTCTGATACAGGTGCTGAGCGGACACACGCCGCAGGAGATTCTCGATGCCGACCTTTACTTCATCGACAAGATTGGTCTGCGCGAGCATTTGTCGCCGACCCGTTCCAACGGACTGCTTGCAATGGTGAAGCAGATAAAGAGTTACGCATTGGCTTACAAGGCTAAGGAACAGGCATAATGCACAAGCTCAGGACCATAGAGATGGACCGTCTCAGTGTCGACGAGTTCAAGGCGTCCGAAAAGATGCCGCTCGTTGTCGTACTGGATGATGTCCGTTCGGCTTACAACGTGGGAAGCGTGTTCCGCACAAGCGATGCTTTCCGCCTCGAGAAGGTGTGTCTCTGTGGCATCACGGCGACTCCGCCAAGCAGCGAGATTCACAAGACGGCGCTCGGAGGGGAGGACAGTGTCGACTGGGAATACTACAAGGACACTGCCGACTGCGTACGTTCGCTGCATGCGCAGGGTTACTTCGTGTGGAGCATTGAGCAGGTTGAGCATAGCGTGAAGCTTAATGAACTGCAGGAGAACCTCTCTGAAGACCTCTCCCGGCACCTCCGAAGGAGGGGAGACGGTGCTACTGAGCCACGCCATAATGAAGAAAGCATGTTGCCGAACAGCAGCAAAACTAGTATAATCACCCCTCCTTCGGAGGGGTCGGGGAAGGTTATCCGTGGCCACGCTGTCATCTTTGGCAACGAGGTCAAGGGTGTTCGGCAGGACATTGTGGACATGAGCGACGCGTGTTTGGAAATCCCCCAGTTCGGCACCAAGCACTCGCTGAACGTCAGCATCACGGCCGGCATCGTCATTTGGGAGTTTGCCAAGCGTCTTATCGGCAAGCTCCGGGCTTAATGCCGTTGCTAATTCGCCTTCAAAAACGCACTAACAAAAAATCCGCAATTACCCTCTGCCGAAGCATTTAGGTAATTGCGGACATCTATTTCACATTAATCCACAAATCATTTTTTCACCTCCCCTCCTCCGGAGGGGCCGGGGGAGGTCCCTTCTTTGGGCTGGGGAGGCCCTGTTAACCTATCTGACTCCCCGGCAATACCTTGCTGAACGTCGTCGTAAGAGCAAGCGAACCATCAGCGTTAAGTGCCGAAAGAATCATTCCCTGACTCTCTATGCCCATCATCTTACGCGGCGCAAGGTTTGCAATAAAGAGCACATCCTTACCCACGAGGTCCTCAGGCTTGTAGAACTTAGCTATGCCTGAGAGGATGGTACGGTCCTTTCCGCTGCCGTCATCGAGAGTAAACTGAAGGAGTTTGTTCGACTTCTTCACTTTCTGACAGTCCTTTATGTGACCCACACGAATGTCTAGCTTCTCCCATTCGTCGAACGGAATGTTCTCTTTAACAGGCTCCGCCTTGTAGTCTTTCAGCTCTTCTGCCTTCTCGTTGGCGACCTTTGTGGCTGCAAGTTTGTCGAGTTGCTTCTGTATTACGTCGTCCTCAATCTTCTCGAACAGCAGATGCGGCTCGCCAAGCTGATGTCCCGGAGCCAGCAAATCGGTACTGCCGAGCTGCGACCATTCGAACTTCTCCAGTCCAATCATTTCGCGCAAGTCTTTCGAAGAGAACGGAAGGAACGGCTCGAAAGCAATGGAGAGGTTGGCGACAAGCTGCAACGAGATGTTGAGGATTGTCTCGCAGCGTTTCTTATCAGTCTTCCACACTTTCCAAGGCTCGCATTCAGTGATGTATTTGTTGCCGATACGGGCGAGGTTCATGGCTTCTTTCTGTGCGTCACGGAACTTAAAGACATCCAGCAGAGCCTCCATCTTGTCCTTGACGTCCTTGAATTCGGCGATAGCCTGTTTGTCGACGTCGAGCAGTTCGCCAGCGGCAGGAACGACACCGTTCCAGTATTTCTTTGTCAATTGCAGTGCGCGGTTGACGAAGTTGCCGTATATGCCGACGAGTTCGGAGTTGTTGCGCTCCTGGAAATCTTTCCAAGTGAAGTTGTTATCCTTTGTCTCAGGCGCATTGGCGGTAAGCACGTAGCGCAGAACATCTTGCTTTCCAGGGAAGTCGCGGAGGTATTCGTCGAGCCAGACAGCCCAGTTCCGTGATGTCGAAATTTTGTCGTTCTCGAGGTTAAGGAACTCGTTGGCAGGCACGTTGTCAGGTAGTATGTAGCCACCGTGTGCTTTCAGCATGACCGGGAAGATGAGGCAGTGGAACACGATGTTGTCCTTGCCGATGAAATGGATAAGGCGCGTGTCCTCATCCTTCCACCATTTCTCCCATGAGCCCCACTTTTCAGGCTCCTTGTCGCAAAGCTCCTTGGTGTTTGAAATGTAGCCGATAGGTGCGTCGAACCAAACATAGAGAACCTTACCCTCAGCTCCCTTGACAGGAACGGGTATTCCCCAGTCGAGGTCACGTGTCATTGCACGAGGCTGGAGGTCCATGTCGAGCCACGACTTACACTGTCCGTAGACGTTCGGACGCCACTCTTTGTGACCTTCAAGTATCCATTGTTTGAGCCAGTCCTGGTACTCGTTGAGCGGCAGATACCAGTTCTTGGTCTTGCGGATTTCCGGTTTAGCACCCGAGATGGTTGAGTGTGGATTGATAAGTTCCATAGGACTGAGGTCGCTTCCGCACTTTTCACACTGGTCGCCGTACGCCCGCTCGTTGCCGCAATGTGGGCAAGTCCCCATTATGTAACGGTCGGCAAGGAACTGATGGGCCTCCGGATCGTAGTACTGCTCTGTCTCTTTCTCGATTAGTTTACCATCATCGTAGAGCTTGCGGAAGAAGTCGCTGGCTAGCTTATTGTGCGTTGGCGAAGTCGTGCGGCTATATATGTCGAACGAGATGCCGAACTCTTTGAACGAGTCCTTAATGATTTTGTGGTACCGGTCGCATATATCCTGAGGCGTGCAGCCCTCCTTCTTGGCGCGGATGGTGATTGGCACGCCGTGCTCATCACTTCCGCCGATGAAGATAACGTCCTCTTTCTTGAGACGAAGGTAACGCACGTATATGTCGGCAGGTACATAAACGCCTGCCAGGTGACCGATGTGCACGCCGCCGTTGGCGTACGGCAGGGCGGCGGTAACGGTTGTTCGCTTGAAGTGTTTCATATTTCAGCCTACCCAAGCCCTCCCGAAAGGGAGGGATGTTTAAGCACTTTGTTAAACGCTAAACAGCTTCTTGGGTCTTATTCTTAGTGATTATTGTTATTTATTTCTATGTTATTTATATCTCAGACTTTGCCCAACAGGGGTTACCACGGTAATCTAGCCCCTCCCGTTCGGGAGGGGTTGGGGTGGGTGTATTGTTCGTTACTTGAACTGCGGGTTATTCTTCACCGGTATGTTGTATGTCGTTATGTTCGGGTATTTAGCCTTAACGTTGTCGACAACACGCTTCCAGTCCATTCCCCAAGGGTCGTCCTTGCGACCGCGCGGTGTAGCTATGTCGGAATGACGAGTCAGATATTGAATGTCATAACGCGAACAGATGTCCTTGATTAGTGTGTCCAGGGCGCGGTATTGAGCCTCCGTGGGACCGTTGCGCTTCATGCTTATGACCTCAATGCCTATCGATGAAGTGTTCAGCATTGTGCGGCTGCCGTCGGGGAGGGCACTTTTGCCGGCTTGGTAGGCAACATTCTTCTCGTCAACCATCTTCAATATGGTTCCGTCACGTGTAATCATGTAATGCGGGGCGGTACCTCCGTCGCGGAATTGCTTTATGCATCCGTCCACGTTAAAGTCGAAAATCTGCTTCTGTTGGTTAACAACGTGGTAGTTGGAGTGTACCACAATGATGTCAATATCATTCCGTCCACGGTTGGCAGGCCTGTAACCCCATGTCACTTGGGAAGTGATGTCCTTGATTTTGAGCTGTGGCTGGCCTGCTTTAGTTGCGGTATCAGCTGCGGCTGCGTTGCAATTGGAATCTTCAGCATTAGCGTTCGAGGCGGAATCGGTGCTCTTTGCCTCGCTGACAGGGCTTTGGCTGGCGCCGTTCTGTATCTGATTGCTTCGCTTGCAACCAACCGACGTCGCTGAAACGGCTATCAGCAATGCCGAAAGAAGAATTTTCTTGTTCATATAATGATAACGTTATTTATAATCGAACCTTAAACTTCAAACGCCGGATGTGCGTCGTCTGTTGCTTATCAGTTGACTTTCTGAATTCTTACAGTGCGGTAGTTCTTGTTGCAGGCGATATAGTATTTGCCATCGGTGTAGATGTCTTCGTTGCCCTCCATGTCAAGATGGAAACCGTTCATCTTAACTTGCGCAACGAGGTTTTCGTACGCGTTGTTGTTGAAAACTCCCAACATCATGCTGCTTCCCTGCACGGCAACGTAGCTTGAGATGCCTTTGCGGAGCGCACGTGGGTAGTCCTCATACTTGCCTTCGGTAATTATCTTAGGCAGGCGGCAGTTCTTATAGTACATCTTATCGTACTTATCGACACGGAACACCTCGTAGTTCTTCTTCACCTTATAGCCATATTTCGCCATCGCATCATCTGCATTGGCCTCGTCGGCGAATACATCAATGAGCTCGCGGATGCTCAGCAACTCGCTGTTTGGTGTCACCTGAGCAACGGTATCCACCTGCGCTGGCTGCTGAGTTGTTGTCGGTGTCGTGGTCTTCTGAGTCGTTCCGCATGCGGCTATCATCATCGTGGCTGCGGCAACGGCAGCATATAGCATTATCTTCTTCATTCTCTTGATTTCGTCTCTACATTATTATTCAACGTGCAAAATTACTGAATATTAGCGAAAATAAGGAATTCTGCCCCAAGATATTTTGCCAACGCCATCCTATGCCTTAAAAGTTTATCGGCAAGTTTCACGGCAAATCCACCCGCATTTCTTGCCGATAACGGCAAAAAACGCTTTTTTTCGACCAAAACAAAATGAAGACTTGCCGATATCGGCAAAAAGAGGAGAATGCGGAAGATTGACAGTGAACTTTCAGATGTATAGAAATGAGTTTATTCGGCTAAAACCACGGTGTTGCTGTAGGTCTTAGCCGAATAAACAAGAGAAAAGCCCGAATTTAACAGATTGACATTAGTGAGAGATGAGCTGTTTGCCGTTTAGTCCTCCATACCATTTTCGTAGCCTGACTGAGGAATATCGTTGTGGCGCGAAGGCTTCTGCTTGCTGTTGCCGAAAGAATAGCTGAGGGTGAAGTTGACACGACGTCCGCCAAACCAATTCTTCTGGTCACGGTGGAACTCAGGCGTATTATAGATGGTGTGCCACTTACGAGTGTTGAACAAGTCGCGGCAGTTTACCGACACGGTAACAGCCTTATTGAAGAACGTCTTACGAATACCGAGGTCCATGGTACCGTTTGCCTTGCGATAGCCCTGCGCCGTTGCCTGCCGGCTATTGTAGCGTCCCGTTGCCTGAACACTAATGTCGTAAGGCAGCAAGAGCGACGCCTGTATTCGTGCATTCCACGTAAACGTCTTCTGTCCGTCGCCGTTGACGGTCTGTCCGTCGATGTCGAATGACCACGGGTCAAGCTTATAGTAGTAGAAGTTGGCGTTTGTCGACAAATCGAGGATACGCCACAGCTTGTTCTTCGCCGTTATCTCCAAACCCGCCGAGAGACTGTTGGCAACATTGTAGTTGGTCTGGTACATCAGCCCATCTGACGAACTGCGGTACTGAATGCGCTGAATGACATCCGAAGTAGGGCGATAGTAAGCCGAAACAAGCAACGATTGCTGAGTCCATGTACGAAGGTAGTTGAGCGAGAACGAATTGCTGTACTCCGGCGTAAGCTGTGGATTACCGAACTCAATGAGCGTTGCATCGCGCGTGTTCTTGAACGAATTGAGCTCGCCACCCCACGGACGGCGCAACCGCCGTGTGTAGTTCAGCTGCAACTGGTCGTCCTTCGTTATGTTATAGCTGAGGAATACACTCGGGAAAAGCTGGAAATAATCCTTCTTGAACGGTTTGTCGCGCTGCGAGGCATCACGTTCCTGATACCAGTCGTAGCTCTCCGTGTTCACCCTCCAGTACTCCCCGCGCAGTCCGGCCATAACTCCGAAGTTGCCGAAGTTGCCCGTCAGCGTCTCGTACCATGCGTGTATGTCGTTCTTATATATGAAACGGTTGAAGTAGTCGCGGTCCTCCACCATGTTTCCGCCACGCCATGACGTACTGTCGATATAGCTCTCCTGTGGCGTATTCTCCTTCGAGAAGTTGCCCTGATAGCCCACCTGCAACTTTATCTTTTCCGTTATCTGGTTCTCATAGTCGAGTTTCACCTCCCAGCGGCTGTTGTTTATGTGCGTCGGACGATACTGATAGTCCTCTGCCGTGCGTCCGTAGTCGACCGTTCCGTCCTCATTGTAGAACGCAGTAGAGTCCTGATAGATATTGTCATCATCCGAATTCCACTTGTTATAGTCAACCGTCAAATCAAGGAAATGCTTGTCCGTGAAGTTGTGACGATAGTTGAACTCACCGTAGAACATGTGGTTCTCGCCGTCAGACTTAGAGCGGCGCACCATCATACGGCCGTCCACAGGGCTGCCAATCAAACCGTAGTGGTACGGAGTGTAGTTCCAGTTGTCGCGTCCGCCGAACATAAACATGCCGCTAACTCCTATATCATCCTTCTTTGTAGCATGGAATGTGAGCCCGGCACGCGAGAATATGTTGTTGCCCTGTCCCGTCATGTCGCCGTGGTAGTTCTGATAGCCGTTGTTGGTGGTGTACGTCTGATAGCTGTCGGAGCCTCCCTTCATTGCGCGGTGGCGCAGTCCGACGCTGGCGTAGGCATCGAGAAGTGAACTGTTATAATTGAAGTTGAACGACGTATTGGCACCGCCACGCGAGTCAGCGCCAAGCTGAACGGAACCGAAATATCCCGCCTTGCGGTCCTTCTTCAGTACAATGTTGATTATTCCGGCAGAGCCTTCGGCTGAGAACTTTGCCGACGGGTTGTCGATGACTTCAATACGGTCGATGCTTTCGGCAGGCAACTGACGCAGAATGTCGGCACGGTTGTCGCTCGTCAGTCCACTCTGCTTACCGTTTATCCACACTTCGACACTGGAGTTGCCTCGCAACGAGACATTGCCATCATTGTCGACCTCGACTGACGGAATGTTTTCGAGAGCGTCACTGGCAGAGCCTCCGGCATTGGAAATCTGCTGGTCGACGCTGAACGATTTGCGGTCGACTTCGAGCTTCATCTCAGAGCGCTGCCCGGTGACCACCACCTCGTCGAGTGCCTTTGTGTCTTCCGACAAGTAAATGGCAGGATACGTGTGGTCGGGGTCGTCAGCCGAGACTACAAAATGGCGTGTCGCGTCCTTGTATCCGGTGAAAGTAGCGGTGAGCACGTACTTCCCGTTGGCGAGACCGGACACGCTGAAGTTGCCCTGACTGTCGCTTATGGCACCCTTGACGATGGCGTCCTGTCCCTCACGACGTATCAGAACGTTGATGAATTCCAAAGGGTCGTTAGTGTTTTTATCGAGAATTCGTCCCTTGACGGAACCTTGTGCCGATGCCGTAAGTACCACGAAGAGCATCAGCAGAGTAGCTGTTATCCTGTTCATGGCTGCAAAGTTAGTAAAAACAATATATAAAGCAAAGAGCTTGTACGCCTTTTCTAATAAATTGACAGTAAATCCTTTCGATTTGACAGTTTTAAGTTTTCTCAGACGTAAATTGAAGACTTACACTTTGATGTGTCGGTTTTGAGAATTCTAAGAGACAGGTATAAAATCGTATAACTGCCCGCAAGCCTCTCGAACAGCACAAAATATCCACTGCAGAGGCGGCCCTTGTGTCTGCCCGTTCGCCTTGCAAAGGAGAATAGCTTTTAAGGGTAAAAAGGTAGAAAGGTAAAAAAGTAAAAAGCTAAACCGCGTTTTATTCTGTCTTAAAGACCGAAGGGGCGCCCACAAGGGACGCCCCTTCGGTGGATAAAATGGCAGCCTGGAAGCTTGGCGTATAATCTTTTAAACCACGAGAAATACTCTTTTAGAGCATGAAACGTAAGATATTGAATTGCAGAAGGATAGCTTTCGCCTTGGTTTTTAATTTATTTTTGTCAGATTTTTAATTTATTTTTCCTCCATTTTTAATTTATTTTTCAAGGAAAAATAAATTAAAAAGCAACGCCAAAGTTGAGCTATGGCGTTGCGGAAGCTAAGCGAACACGTCAAAGAAGATAAACAGAGACCCCCTCCAAGCTTCCACTTCGATTGGGGGAGGTATGTCTCTGTGCTTACTTCCTTGTCTCATTTATCAGCCGGAGGAGGTGTTCGACAGCCTCATCCTCGGGGATTCCGTGCTCCACACACTCCTTTTTGTGATACAGCGAGACCTTTCCGGGACCTGCACCGACGTATCCGTAGTCGGCATCAGCCATCTCACCGGGTCCGTTGACGATGCATCCCATGATGCCAATCTTCAGTCCCTTCATGTCCTTCGTAGCCTCCTTGATGCGCGCTATGGTAGTCCGCAAGTCGTAGAGCGTGCGGCCACAGCCCGGGCAGGATATGTATTCCGTCTTCACCATGCGCAGTCGGCCTGCCTGGAGAATTCCGAAAGCAGTGTCTTTGATGAACTTCTGCGATAAATCGCCGTCGTTCATGAGCCACAAACCATCAGTCAGACCGTCCATCATGAGAGCTCCCATGTCGGCGGCAGCCTCGATTTGGAACTTCGAAGCCTCTGTCAGCGCCAGTCCCTTGTCGTCTTTCTCGTCCTTCGAAGAGTCGTGCTGGTACATCTCCGCAAAGACAACTGGATTTGCGACACCAGCGTTCATCATCTCATGGACCAACGCACGCTGGTCGCCGAGGCGGTTCTGATGTTGCGTCATGCAAACGACGACAACCTCGGGATGCGCCTTCAGGCATGCGAGATATTCCTCGGCAGGCGTACCGAACTGTATTGTAAGGAATTTAACGGGCGCATGGCTCATGCCTATCAGCGGCATTGCAGTGACCGGGAAGACAGGATACAGGAGAGGCTTCGTGCCTTGCGTGCCGTCCGCAGGACGGTTGCTGACAGCCCAATGCTCGTAGACGTTGAAGTCGACGATGTATTTCTGTCCCTCAACCGGGTGCTCCGGAATCTTGCTTCCGACATATATATAATCAGCACGAAGTTCATCTTGCGAATCACTTTCAGAAGTATTCAACTTCTCTCCTCCTTCGGAGGAGCCGGAGCAGGTCCCGCTTACGATTACCACCGGAACGTTGTCGCCTCCGATGTTGCCAACTGCCGTTGTCTTTCGACGCATAGGATGCAGCCAGTCGAAGCCCTTGTACTGTTCTCCCGGAATGAAAACGTGACCCTGTTTACGGCGCGTGTACCACGCAAGATGGCTCGCCACGGGTATCTCACGTTCCGGTTCCTCACTCAGACTGACACGTATAGTATCGCCAATGCCGTCGGCAAGCAACGCACCAATGCCTACAGCACTCTTAATTCGTCCGTCTTCGCCCTCGCCGGCTTCCGTCACTCCGAGGTGCAACGGATAGTGCATGTCCTCCTTGTCCATCTCGTTGACAAGCAGACGCACCGATTGCACCATTACGACGGTGTTCGATGCCTTGATGGAAATTACCACATCGTTGAAGTTCCGCTTCTTGAATATGCGCAGAAACTCCATGCAGCTCTCCACGATACCTTCCGGAGTGTCGCCGTAGCGGTTGCGGATGCGGTCGGAAAGGCTGCCGTGGTTGACTCCTATACGTACGCAGGTGTGGTGCTCCTTACATATATTTATAAAGGGAGTGAGCCTGTCCTCAATCTTCTTAAGTTCTTGGGCGTACTCCTCATCGGTGTATTCGAGTTTCTTGAACGTGCGTGCCGGGTCGACGTAATTGCCCGGATTGATGCGCACCTTGTCGGCATACAGTGCCGCAATATCTGCTACATTGGCGTTGAAATGGACGTCGGCGCAGATGGGCTGGTTGTATCCGTCGGCAACGAGACGTGCCTTTATGTTCTTCAGATTCTCAGCTTCGCGGCGTCCCTGGGTGGTCAACCGAACGAGCTCTCCGCCTGCATCGATAATGCGTTCTGCCTGCGCGACGCTGGCATCGGTATCATCTGTGTTCGTCGTTGTCATCGACTGGATGCGCACGGGGTTGTCGCCACCAATGTCGAGTGTGCCCGCGTGTGCTACAGTACTTTTTCTGCGGGAATAGTTGAATATGTCCATAATAACCCACCCCTTTGTCCCCTCCCGTCCAGGAGGGGAATAATCACCATCGCCGAATAAAAATTCGGTACCGGAAATATATTTGGGATGAAATTTTAAAGTTTAGTTATTGAAAAATAAAAACGAAAGCGTTTAACCCGGATTTCAATCCCCCTCCCGTTCGGGAGGAGCTAGGGGTGGGTCCTTAACACTTGAACTTGTAGTCCTTAATCTCTGCAAGCTCCTTGTTGGCCTTTTCGATTTTGGCTCCGAGACCAGCTTTCCATGCGTCGACCTTCTTTGCAATAGCCTCGTCGCCGAGAGCCATTATCTCTGCTGCAAGTATGGCGGCATTCTGCGCTCCGTTAACACCGACGGTGGCAACTGGTATGCCTGGAGGCATCTGAATTATGCTGAGCATGGCGTCGAGACCGTCGAGCATGCCCTTGACAGGAACTCCGATAACAGGAAGGGGCGTCGATGCGGCAATGACACCTGGAAGGGCGGCTGCCATTCCTGCTCCGGCGATGATGACGCGAATGCCACGCGCCTTGGCGTTCTTGGCAAACTGCTCCACGGCATCTGGGGTACGGTGTGCCGAGAGGGCGTTGATTTCGAACGGAATCTCTTGTTGCTCAAGCCACTTGCATGCCTTCTCCATAACGGGAAGGTCACTGGTTGAGCCCATGATGATACTTACTAGTGGTTTCATGATTATATATGTGTATGTGCAAAGTTTTGTCTCTGCGTTATATTACCATTACTATTACGAATCCGGACAGCAGCCCCAGGAGGTAACCGCATACTACCTGCGACAGCGAATGCTGGCGGAGTATCATGCGAGATGTGCCCACCAGTCCTGCTATAAGCGCCAGCAGGCAAAGCCACCACGTAGGGTCGAAGTTCAGAATGAAGGAGAATGCCACCACCATACCTGTCACGCCGCCTATTCCGGCACTGTGGATTGAAATCTTCCACTTGCGGTTTATTGCCGCGCAGAGAACTTCGATGATGATTGCGACGACAAAGATGACGCTTATAAAGTCGGGAGTATTGAAGAGGTTTAACAGATAATAGCCCGTGAAGTAACACATTATTGATATAATGTAGGGTATCATTCGCCTCTCGCGAGTTCCCAATTGCTTTGGTGTCCAGCCCTGGTAACGGCGGTAAACGTGTATGAGGTAGGTCGGGATAAGTACTGAGAAGAGATAGAAAATCAGTATCATGAAGAGCTTGTATATCGTCGGGAACATGCTCAGATAACTGAAGATGAAGAGGAATATCAACCCGAGGACGGGCAGATAGAACGGCGTCGAAAGCATACTTATTATGCGCGCTGCTAGTATTATTTTCTTTTCGTTCATTTCAATGACTCTCTTTCCTCTTCTTTTATACCTTTTCCTGGCTTTTTGTTGGTTCCGTCACGATGTGGCGCCGTGCAGTTCATTGCTTCCGCATGCGCGCCACCGGGATGCCGAGTTGTTCACGATACTTGGCTATTGTGCGACGTGCTATAGGGAAGCCTTTGTCCTTCATTGCCTTTGTCAGGGCCTCGTCGCTGAGCGGACTGTGCTTGTCCTCGCGGTCGATGACGTCCTTCAGGGCCAGTTTTATTTTGCGGGTAGACATCTCTTCGCCATTGTCGGTGGTGTAGCTGTCGCTGAAGAAGAAACGCAGCGGGAACGTTCCCCACTTCGTCTGGGCGTACTTGATGTTGCTAACACGTGATATAGTCGATATGTCGAGCCCCGTCCGGTCGGCAACGTCTTTCAGTATCATTGGCTTTATGTCAGCTTCGTCGCCGTCCTGGAAGAACTTCTTCTGTATGTCGATTATCGCCTGCATCGTTACACACAAGGTATGGCGGCGCTGGAGTATTGCTTCGATGTATCCCTGAGCCTTGTCGACCTTCTCCTTTGCGTACAACAAACCTTCCTTAGTTTGTCGGCTCATGCCCTTCTTGTTGTCTTTGTAGGCGTTGAGGAGGTCAGTGAACGACTGGGAGACGTGCAACTGCGGTATGTTTCCGTTGTTGAGAGTGAACGTAACGGTACCGTCGTCGTTGGTGTCGATTATGAAATCGGGGGTTATCTGCTGCGTGTTGCGTCCCATGGTCTCGCCCATCGAGGCTCCGGGCTTTGGGTTCAGACGCCGTATTTCTTCCTGAAGGACTGTCGACTGGCGCTCGTCGAGCTTGAGTTCTGACCTTATCTTGTCCCAATGATTTTTGATAAAGTCGTCGTACATGTCGCCTATGACACGCAGCATGAGGGTCTTCAGCTTCGAGTCCTTTTTGCGTTTGATTTGCAGCAGGAGGCATTCCTGGAGCGAGCGGGCGCCTATTCCCGCAGGGTCGAACGTCTGGAGGATGCTCAGTGTGTCGCCTATCTCCTTCTCGGAGGCATCGATATTCTGATAGATAGCAAGTTCGTCGCTTATCTGTCCGAGGTCCTTGCGAAGCAGTCCGTCGTCGTCAAGGCTGCCGATAAGGTACTCCATGATGGAGTGTTGCTTTGGGGTGAGCTCGCAGGTGTTCATCTGCTCGTTCAGCTTATCTATGAAAGAGGTGGTGTCTCCGTAGACAATCTCCTCATAGTCGGCATTGTCCTTGTTCGATGTATAGTGTTCCGGCGATGGCATTTCGTCGTCGGCTCCCATGCGTTCGAGTGCCGTATCGAGCTCGTCGGAGCGTTCGTCGCTTTCGCTTTGCTCGTCGGAGGTGTCGCCGTAGTCGGTGTTGTCACTTTCCGGCTGGTAGTCGTCATCACCGTCTCCGGCAACTTCAAGCGCGGGGTTGTCGTTTATCTCGGCATTGACAGAGTCCTCAAGCTCGGCTATCGGCATTTCCAACAGTCGCACCTGAAGCATCTGCTGCTGCGAAAGGCGCTGCAGTTGCTGTTGCTTTTGTTCTTGAGTTTGATATAGTCTTTGTGGCATTGCAAGTGCTAATGTTCTATTTCGCTTGCAAAAGTACTAATTTTCTAAATCATACAATAATGTTTCCTGACTTTTCGATGGTATATTTTCCAACGCCACCAGTCGCCGTCAGCTTGCCTGTATTACTTGAAATACTCCCTCAGTTGGGCTGCGACAGCCGACAGTTTCTCAGGATTGTCGTTGCCATAGCGGTTCCATATCTCCTGGCAGGGCAGCAACAGCGGGTTAATCATCAAGTCGCCGCGGTCGAGATAGGGGTCGCAGAACTGGTAAACGTCCATCACTTCGCACACGAACTCTGCACTGATATCCATCAGTTTGGCAAGTTGGCGTATCTCGGGTGTCTCCGGTACCATCGTGATTGGGGTCAAACGGAAATACAAATCGAGTATCATGATGAGCATGACGGGCTTCAGCTTGGGCTGCTGAGGCAGCGGACGGAAGTCGAGCTCGAAGGTTTCGTGCAGCTCAACGCCGTCGTAGAACTCGTCAGGCTTACCGAATCCCTTCATTTTCCGTAGTTTCGCAACGTCGCGACTAAGCTTTTTGGGGTTGTTGCCGTAGGTGTCCCAAAGCAGGCGAAGTACCGGAGAGTCGTTGTGACGCAGCCGGAACATCTGCTTGTAGATATATTGCGGCGGTATGTGAATTTCCAAACTGAGGTTCACAAGGTCACGGGAGAACATCGGTTTCATGCCCTCCGGTTTCTTCTTGTACAGCTTCAGCAGCAGAAGCCAGTATTCGTCAGTCCAGTATGGATGTGTCATAGAGTCATAAATGCTCCCCGCCAAACTGCAGAAAAGAAAGGCCGTGAATGCGGATGCGATAGCCCTACCCTATCGATTTCAGCGTTTTGGCGGAAAAATCTTTTATTTAATGAGTTCGATAAGTTCCTTCATGCCCTCGCTGGCGCCCTTGTGTATGTACGTTATACCTGGCTGGTCGGTAGCCACGGCGTTAGGGTCGATGAGGTAGATTGGCGTCCCCGGTTTCGTGTAATATAGCAGTCCGGCAGCCGGATAGACATTTAGCGAAGTGCCGATGACGACGAATATATCTGCCTGCTGTACCTCCTTGGCAGCGGGCTCAAGCATTGGCACACTCTCACCGAAGAACACTATGAACGGACGAAGCAGTGAACCGTCGGCGGCTTTGGTGCCTGGTGCGACCTGCGAGTTGTCCGGTCCGAGTTCCTGAATGTACTTTGGGTTGTATGGTTCGTTACTTGAGCAGACCTTGGTGAGCTCCCCGTGCAGATGGATGACCTTCGATGAGCCTGCCTTCTCGTGCAGATTGTCGACGTTTTGGGTTATAACAGTAACGTCATAGTCCTTCTCCAAGTCATGAATAAGTTTGTGTCCCTCATTCGGTTGTGCATCGTAGAGCTTCTTACGCATCATATTGTAGAAGTTGGTGACAAGAGTTGGGTCCTGAAGCCAGCCCTCGTGGCTTGCGACTTGCTCAACCGGGTAGTTCTCCCAAAGCCCGTCGTTGCCGCGGAAAGTTTTGAAACCGCTCTCTACCGACATACCGGCTCCGGTCAAAAATACGATTTTCTTCATCTTTAGTAGTGCGTTATGTGTTTATAGGCGTTTACATTTATTTTGTGCAAAAATAAAAAAAATAATTGTAACTACAAAGGTTTGTTCTGATAAAATAACTACCTTTGCACCTTAAAATAGTAGAAATAGGATAATACAAGAAAGAGAATGGATAAGTTAAGTTATTCCCTTGGCCTGGGCATAGGCCGCCAGCTTGCGCAACTTGGCGCAAAGAACATCAACGTTGACGACTTCGCACAGTCCATCAGAGACGTGCTTTCAGACAAGACTCCTGCCGTTGGCGATGTCGAGGCACAACAGATTGTAACCTCATTCTTCCAGGAGCAGGAGCAGAAAAAGGCTTCCGCAGCTAAGGCAGAAGGTGAAAACTTCCTCGCAGAGAATGCGAAGAAGGAAGGCGTCGTTACCCTTCCGTCAGGCCTACAGTACAAAGTCCTGCGCGAAGGAAACGGCAAGAAGCCATCGGCTACAGACGTTGTCGAGTGCGATTACGAAGGAACGCTCATCAACGGGCAGGTCTTCGACAGCAGTTATCGTCGTGGCGAGCGTGCCTCTTTCCCACTGAACCAAGTCATAAAGGGCTGGACCGAGGGTCTTCAGCTCATGCAGGAAGGAGCCAAGTACCGCTTCTTCATTCCTTACGATCTCGCTTACGGTGAGCGCGGAGCAGGCCAGTCAATTCCTCCATACGCAGCCCTCATCTTCGATGTAGAGCTCCACAAGGTTAAATAAGGAGAGAACCAGTAAGACAAAAACACAGAACAACAATAGAAACGAAACAATGAAAAAGATCGCATTCGTTGCCGTTATGGCAATCGCCGTGGCCGCTTTCACAGGTTGCGGAAACAAAAGTTCAAAGGCAGACAACTCCACAGCCAAGGACGAAGACTCTGTTGCATACGCT
The DNA here is from genome assembly GCA_900314455.1 of uncultured Prevotella sp. Taxonomy (GTDB): domain Bacteria; phylum Bacteroidota; class Bacteroidia; order Bacteroidales; family Bacteroidaceae; genus Prevotella. The sequence continues at coordinate 59,018 of OMVI01000082.1, forward strand.
CTCGGACTGACGGAGAGCCAGCAGTTCTTGCAGTCCATGCAGCAGCTGGGTATCGACTCAGCTTACGTTGACGAGTTCCTGAAAGGTATGAAAGAAGGTCTCGCAGGCGTTGGAGACAAGAAGAAGGACGCATACAGCAAGGGTGTAGCTGTCGGAGTTAGCGAAGCAATGCGCTTCAAGCAGATGATTAATCCTCAACTCTTCCCTGGCGACTCTACAAAGACGCTCTCTATGGACAGATTTATGGAGGGTTTCACAGCCGGAGTTAAGCACAAGAAAGCCAAGATGACACTTGAGCAGGCTCAGCGCTCACTCATGACAGGCACACAGCGCATCACCGCCCGCTACGCAGAAAAGGCTTACGGTCCTAACAAGCAAGCCGGCGAGGCTTATATAGCAAAGGTGTCCAGGCAGCCGGGCGTTAAGTCACTTGGCAACGGTATCTTCTACAAGGAGGTAAAGGCAGGTTCCGGCAAGATACCTACAGCTCAGGACATTGTAAAGGTCAACTACAATGGTATGACTATTGACGGTAAGTCATTCGACAAGCGTGATGGCGCCACCATGCCGGTAGGTCAAGGCATGATAAAGGGTTGGGAAATCGCCCTCTCACACATGAAGGAAGGTTCGACTTGGGAAGTTTACATTCCTTACGATGCAGCCTACGGCCCATCAGGACTTCCTAACGGAGCCATCAAGCCTTACTCAGCTCTTCACTTCACGATTACCCTCGTAAGCATCGAGAAGCAGCCCCAGCAGGGCCAGCCTGGTCAGCCAGCAGGCGTTCGGATGAAGTAAACGATTATGAAAGCAATATTCTTATGAAGAAAATTCTATTTGTAGCACTCGCCATTTTGGTGAGTGCTTCTTTCAACACGGTAAGTGCTCAAAGCAAGAAAAAGAAGAAAGGCGATGTAGAGGCAGCCGCTCCAGTTCAGCAGAAGTTGCTTACCACCGCCAACGACACCCTGAGCTACGTCTCAGGAATGGCACTGACCAACGGTCTCGTCCCGTTTCTTCAGCAGCAGTATGGCATCAGCGAAGAGGACATACCAGCAGTTGTCGAAGGCATAAAGTCAGCAGTAGCACAGCGCAAGAACCCTAACACGAAGGGATTTCACGCCGGCGAGCAGGTTGCAGACATGGTTATCAACCGCATGCTGCCGTCTTTGCAGAAGGATTTCAAAATCGGAACCGACTCACTCAACGAGGATAAGGTATTCGAAGGCTTCATTGCCGGAGTTGCAAAGGACTCAACCTACTACACATACGACAATGCCAGCAAACTGTTCGATGCCCAGCGCCTCATCTACAAGAACCGTCTCGACAGCATCAACAAGGCTGCCGGCGAGGCGTTCCTTGCTGAAAACAAGGCCAAGGAAGGCGTCGTAACACTGCCGTCAGGCCTTCAGTACAAAGTACTCGTCAAGGGTAACGGTGCTATTCCGAAGCCAACCGACAAGGTAGACGTCGTCTATGAGGGCAAGACCATCGACGGTCACGTCTTCGACGCTACGAGCCGCCACCGCGGAAGAGAGTTCGATACATTCACGCCAAACGCCCTTATCAAGGGCTGGCAGGAGGCATTGACCATCATGCCGGTAGGTTCAAAGTGGGAATTGTACATCCCTTACGACCTCGCCTACGGTGAGCGCGGTGCAGGCAACGAGATTCCAGCTTACTCAGCACTCATCTTCACGATGGAACTGAAGAACATCGAGGCTCCAACACCTGCAACAACGACAACGGCTCCGGCTCCAACAACAACGAAGCCGACGCCCCGTGCCGCTAAGACAACACCTGCAAAGAGAACCCCTTCACGCCGTCGTTAAGGTTGAAAGACCTACGGCCGACTTTTGAGAAAATAACGTTCGAACATGCGTTATGTATGTTTAAACTAACCAAAATGCGCCCCAGAGGCGCATTTTTTATGTCTTTTTGTTGCCAGTTACCGTAAAATTGTCTACTTTTGCTATCTAAATGATAAATCAGCAACATATAAAATAACTTCAATCCTCTTATATATGGATAAAATAGACAAACTAGACAGGAAGATACTGGCAATCTTATCGAAGAGCGCCCGCATACCTTTCAAGGACGTCGCAGCAGAGTGCGGCGTGTCGCGGGCAGCCATCCACCAGCGTGTGCAGCACCTGATTGACAACGGAGTGATAACCGGCAGCAGTTTCGACGTTAACCCGAAGAGCCTCGGCTACAGCACTTGCACGTACATAGGCATAAACCTTGAGCGAGGCTCCATGTACCGTAAGGTTGTCGAGCACTTAGTAAACATACCAGAAATCGTCGAATGCCACTACACCACCGGTCCTTACACGATGCTCATAAAGGTATATGCCAAGGACAACGAGCAGCTAATGGACCTGCTCAACAACCAGCTTCAGGGCATTCCGGGGGTTGTAAGCACAGAGACGCTCATATCCCTTGAGCAAAGCATAAAGCGCGAAATACCAGTTAATATTGACGAGGAGGACTAACGCCCGACTATGAGTTATAATTTAGACGACCATCTTTCAGAATTCTACAACAACTTCCCTGAGGGAAGCCATCAGCCCATTATAGGCATAACAACCAACTTTTCAGACGGCAACGAGACACTTAGCGAGAAGTACTACTCGCAGGTTGTCGCTGCCGGCGGTACTCCGTTGCTCATTCCTCCGGTAGCCGACCGCAACGTACTCATAAACACCCTTGAGCACATCGACGGTCTTCTGCTCACCGGCGGTGGCGACTTCAATCCCCTTTGGTGCGGCGAGCAACCATCGACGAGGCTCCACGGCATCAACGCGACGCGCGATTTGCCCGAGCTACTTATTACACGGCTTGCCTTCAACCGCCAAATCCCAATACTGGGGATATGCCGTGGCATACAGACTCTTGCCATTGCCCTCGGCGGAGAAGTCGAGCAGGACATCTATGAGAAAGGTGCGAAGATTAAGCACAGCCAGGATGCCGACCGCTCGGAGCCTACCCACAGCGTGAAACTCGCCAAGGGCAGTATCCTCCATGCGTTGTACAAGTCCGATGAGATAGCCGTCAACTCGTTCCATCATCAGGCAGTGCGAAAGCCCGGCGACCGTTTCCGCGTCACGGCGAAAGCCCCCGACGGTGTCATCGAGGCCATCGAGAGCACCGAGTTCAAATCTATCATGGGCGTGCAGTGGCATCCCGAGAACCTTGGACGTGACGGACTGAAGATATTCCGTTGGCTTGTCTCACAGGCAAACAACTTCTACGTGGTTAAGAAACTGCACCACCGCGTGCTCACTCTTGACACCCACTGCGACACTCCGATGTTTTTCCCGCAGGGAGTGGAGTTCTCCCACCGCGACCCACGCATCCTTTACGACCTCCACAAGATGACGGAGGGACGCCAGGATGCCGTCATCATGGCTGCCTATCTGCCCCAACCGAAGATAGGCGAGCGCTTTTCGCAGAACATCGACTTAGCCGGAATAGCCAAGTACAACCCCGATTTAGCAACGAAATATATCAAACAGCGCGAGGTCAAGACTTCGAAGGGAGTCGTAACCGAACTGTCGATATCGCCGGATGCCTATGCCGACCTTATATTCGACAAGCTCGAGGAAATCGTCAGCAACAATTCGACATACATCAGCATAGCCCGTACGCCGACAGACCTCTATGAGGACAAGCGCAAAGGGCGCAAGAGCATCATGTTCGGCATAGAGAACGGACTGGCTCTGAACGGCGATATACGCAACATAAAGCACTTTGCCCAGCGTGGTGTCGTATATATCACGCTATGCCACAACGGCGACAACGACATCTGCGACTCTGCCCGGGGCAGCAATATGCATGGCGGCGTCAGTCAGTTTGGCGAGAAAGTCATTCAGGAAATGAACCGTCAGGGTATCATGGTCGACTTAAGCCACGCGGCTGAGAAGAGTTTCTACGACGCCCTCGACATCAGTCGACTGCCTATAGTGTGCAGCCACAGCAACTCGCGGGCGCTCTGCGACGTTCCGAGAAACCTCACCGACGACCAGATGCGTGCACTTGCTGCAAAGGGAGGCGTCGCCCACATCACGCTGTATCACGGTTTCCTGCGCAAGGAAGGCGAAGCAACGATAATGGACGCTATAGCCCATCTCGAGCATGCCATCGACATTATGGGTATCGACCACGTAGGTATCGGAACCGACTTCGACGGCGACGGTACCGTAAGAGGTCTTGCTGACGCCAGCGAAATGATTAACTTCACGCTCCATCTGCTGCGCCGCAAGTACAGCGAACGTGACATTACGAAGATATGGGGTGGCAACTGGCTTCGCGTTATGGCACAGGTGAAGGCGGCAGCGAAGTAATGAACTCCCCTAACCCCTCAGAAGGAGGGGAATTGAGAGACTTGTTCTGTATTTGACAAATTAATATATCACAAAACTATTTTCCATCTTCCCTCCTTTGGAGGGGCGGGGAAGGCTTTCAATATATGACTAAAAAGATGAAGATTGTGACCGGTATCTTAGTCGTTGCACTGCTCGGTGGCGGCTATGGCTGGAAACTCCACAAAGACAGTAAGGCTGCCGGCGTTGGCGACGACGACAGCGATACAACGGCAGTGGCTCCCGTCGGACCGCAGTTCAATGCTGATTCGGCATACGCCTTTACGGCCACGCAGTGTGCCTTTGGTCCCCGAACGATGAACTCGGAGGCTCATGAGAAGTGCGAGAAGTGGATTATCAGTAAGTTCAAATCATACGGACTGGAGGTGAAAACACAGAATGCTGTCCTCAACGGCATCGACGGCATGAAGCTCAACTCTACCAATATCCTTGCCCGTTACAACCCGAAGGCTGCCACGCGTATCCTTATCTGTGCCCACTGGGACAGTCGGCCGTGGGCTGACAACGACCCCGACAGCGCCAAACACAACGAGCCGGTGATGGCGGCGAACGACGGTGCGAGTGGCGTGGCTGTGATGCTGGAGCTCGCCCGAGTTATCACGAAGGACGGAAAGCTCAACAAGAACATAGGTGTCGACTTCGTTTGCTTCGACGCAGAAGACTCCGGAAAGGACTCCGACGAAAACAGTTGGGCTCTCGGAGCACAGTATTTCGCAAGCCATCAGCCTGACAACTTCACGCCGACGTACGGTATCCTGCTCGACATGGTAGGCGGTGAAGGCGCCCAGTTCTATGAGGAGATGATGTCACAGCAGTATGCTCCCGACATCGTTGACAAGGTATGGAACGCCGCAGCTGCCGCAGGCTTCTCCAGCTACTTCCCAACGGCATCAGGAGGTGGTGTCACCGACGACCATATACCTCTCAACAAGGCTGGCATTCCTACTGTCGACATAATTCCATTCTACCGAAACCTGCCGCAGAGCTCTTTCGGTCCGACGTGGCATACGACAATGGATACAATGGAGCATATCGACAAGAACACCCTCAAGGCTGTCGGTCAGACTGTCGTCCAAGTGCTTTACTCGGAACAATAGGTCTGCTTTGGTGAAGCATTTTCCACCTAAAGCTAAGGTCACAGCAAGCTTGTCATCTGCAAAGGTGGAAACTTCGCAGTTGCATTTCAGTAGCAAATCATCCAGAATATTTATGCCGCTATCTTATTAAAACTAACGTGTAAGAATATGGGAGTTGCCCAATCGGAATCCGGTTGGGCAGCTTTTATTTTTTCAAAGATAAAGTTTCAAGTTGGTTTTTAATTTATTTTTGTTGCATTTTTAATTTGTTTTTCTTGCAAAAATAATTTATTTTTCATCCATTTTTAATTTAAAAATCAAGTTGAAAGCTAAGTTTTGATAGTCAGGAAGTTATGCAAGCACATCCGAAGACATCAACAAACCCAACCTTAGACCTCTCCAAGCCTCCCCCAAGGGGAGTATGTTTGATTACCAAAATGAATATCCTCTTACGTCCAAACAGCGATGTCACCCACTGCAGGGGCGGCACTTGTGGCTGCCCGATTGCCTTGCGAAGGCGAATATACAGGGCTTGAATGTCGGTCTTACAGACCGCAGGGGCGCCCACAAGGGACGCCCCTGCGGTGGAATTATTTGTGGCTGCTTGGATGAAGGCGAATGTTCATGGCAGACATTTAGGTAATCTAAATAAACTTAAAAAAAAGTAGTTTATTTGACCAAAAATACAATTATTGGGCAAAAAGTCCGTCTTTTTGATGAAATCTGCTTATCTTTGCAGCTAAATTCAATAATTGCGCATTTATGAAAATAAGAATTCCGTTGTTGTTTATAGTACTCTCGGCAGTACTGATGCTGTCGTCGTGCCTCAAAGACGATGACGATACGGATTACGACTACTATACGGACACGGGCATATCGGCATTCTCGCTCGGTACAATGAACCGCTACCTGCATACCACTTCGAAGGCTGGCGCCGACTCAGTGTATAAGGTAACGTACGCAGGCCCAGCCTATAAGTTCACCATTGACCAACTGTCGCACCGCATTTACAACACCGACTCACTGCCTTATGGCACCGATGCGTCGCACGTTATTGCTACGATAACGTCTGTCAGCAACGGATACATAATGATAAAGTCGCTCACCAGCGACACACTGAGATATTACAGTTCGACCGACTCCATAGATTTCTCGTCGCCACGGACAGTCCGCATTGTCTCGCAGAGCGGCGAACGCTACACCGACTACACCGTTACGCTGAACGTAAGACATGAGCCTGAGGGCACGATGGAGTGGCGCAATATAGCTACGAACACCGAACTTGCAGGGCTTGACGAAACTTACGCAGTGGCAGCAGGCGGCAACGTGTTCGTATTCGGCAACCGCGACGGAGCCACGGTAGGCTATCGCACGGCTGAGAACGACGGCGCTGCATGGGCGCAGACAGCTTCGCTGCCAGCAAACACACGCGTCATTGCAAAGGGTGACAAGCTCTTCGCCATTGCCAATGGAGGCGTCCTGTCGTCTACCGATGGACAGAGCTGGACGCAGACGCAGCCTTCGGGCAGTCCGGCACGCCTCATAGCCGCAAGCACAAAGCACCTTTACGCTACCAACGCACAAGGAACGGCTATCCTGTCGTCGGCTGACGATGGCGCAACGTGGACAGTTGAGGCTCTCGACGACGACCCACTGCTTCTGCCAACGAACCAGACGGGCTACTCTTGCCTGCCGGTGACGACCAACGACAGCATCGACCGTGTCGTCATTGTGGGCTACTGCCCTTACGCCAACGACGTTCATGCACGCTCATGGTCGAAGCTTGACGACTACTCCGACAACCCTATAGAGTCGAAGTGGAGCTATATCAACACGGCAGGGTATGACCGCCAGAATCTCGACGGACTCACTTCTCTGTCGGTAACGTCCTTCGGAGGCTATCCGCTTGCAATCGGTATCGGCGCATCCGGTATCACTCCACTGTACCGCAGCATGGACGGTGGAATTACGTGGAAGGACTATGAGCTTGAAAAGCCATCCTCTCTGTCTGCCGTCAGTGGCAAACTCGCCGTCACAACCGACTTCGAGGGCTCGCTGTGGATAATCTCCGCAGGGCAGGTATGGAAGAATTAGGAGCCTTCCCAAGCCCCTCCGAATGGAGGGGATGTTTAAAATGTTTTGAAATTAATACATGTATTATAACAAGATACATCATTATATATCACAAATAATTGCACCTGTCCTTTCGCGCAGGAAGGCATTTGGTGTTCAGACATCCTCCCCTTGGGGGAGGCTTGGAGAGGGGTTGCTTCTCATGCTTGCCCTCTCTCTGCCTGCCTCCGCACAGGAGGACCCCGAATACCGCATGGAGATTGGTGTCGGCGGAGGCATGATGGGCTATCTGGGCGACTTCAACGGCAACCTGACAAAAGATTTGCAACCGATGGGTTCGGCTCTGCTGAGATATAATTTCAATACATACACGGGATTGAAACTCAACGTCATGTACGGGCAGATGAAAGGAAGCTCGGCGGATGTGAAGACATGGTATCCCGATTTTGCTGATAATCCGTACACGTTCAAGAACTCCCTCGTAGGCTTCGACTTAACTTTCGAATACAATTTCTGGCCCTACGGCACCGGACACGACTACTTCGGAGCGAAGCGACTGACACCTTTCGTCTTCGGAGGAATAGGTGGCACGTATGTCAGCATTAAGGACGGCGACAAGAGCAGTGCCTTCACCGCCAACGTTCCGATAGGCATCGGACTGAAATACAAGGCAGGCAAGCGTGTGAACATCGGCATTGAGTGGGCTATGCACTTCTCGCTGAGCGACGAACTGGACGGACAGAAAGACCCATACGGCATCAGCAGTTCTGGTGCGTTTAAGAATACAGACTGTTACAGTACTCTGCAAGTGACGCTGACGTATAGTTTCTCGGCACGATGCAGGACATGTCACAATGAAGATGAAGACTGAAGAACTCGATATGACACGCATTCCGCAGCACATTGCCATCATTATGGACGGCAACGGACGCTGGGCAACGGAGCGCAACAAGCCGCGCACATACGGTCATCAGGCTGGTGTGGACACCGTGCGGCGCATAACCTCGGAGTGTACACGCCTCGGTGTGAAGTACCTTACGCTGTACACGTTCTCTACGGAGAACTGGAACCGCCCGGTTTCGGAGATACATGCGCTGATGGGACTTGTACTTACGTCGCTCGAAGATGAGATTTTCATGAAGAACAACGTACGCTTCCGTGTCATCGGTGATGTGGGTCGCCTGCCGCAGGAAGTACAGGATAAATTGCACGAGACCGAAGAGCATACTGCCGGGAACACTGCCATGACAATGGTTGTGGCACTGAGCTACAGCTCACGGTGGGAGATTACCGAGGCAGCGCGTCAGATAGCATGCGAGGTGAAGGAAGGTATTCTCCTTCCGGACGACATAACGGAGGATACTGTTGCGCAGCATCTGACGACCAACTTCATGCCGGACCCCGACTTGCTGATACGTACGGGCGGCGAAATTCGCATCAGCAACTACCTGCTTTGGCAGATTGCATACTCCGAGTTGTACTTCTGCGATACGTATTGGCCTGACTTCAATGAGGAGGATTTGCACAAGGCAATCGCCAGTTATCAGCATCGACAGAGACGGTTCGGCAAGACTGAGGCTCAGGTTGAGCAGAAATAGCAACGCCACTACACCCCTCCACCAATTCGGAGGACGTTAAATTGCATAACATATATATAATGTATAAGAAACATCACACGATATTGCAACATATAGAAGCAAGCCATCCAAGGCCATGGATATACAAAGGTGACCAAGCATCAGCCACTTGCGGGAGGCTTGGTGGGGTAATGGTCTTTCTCATTGCCTTTGCCTTCGCTTTCGCATTGCCGTCTTCCGCACAGGAGAAGATTGTCAATCCGGTCATCTCCTACGCAGGAAATCCGCAGGATGTCATAATCGGCGGCATCACGACGTCGGGTATTGAGGGCTATGACGACAATGTCCTGACAAGTATTTCGGGACTGACGGTGGGTCAGGAGATTTCCCTTCCGGGCAACGAAATTACCGAAGCCGTGAAGCGTTACTGGAAGCATGGTTTGTTCTCGGATGTCTCTATCGGTGCCGACTCTATCGTTGACAACAAGGTTTACTTGCATATCTACCTCAAGGCGCGCCCCCGTGTCTCGGTCATCAACTACTCGGGACTGAAGAAAAGCGAGCGTGAGGACATGGACAAGAAGCTCGGTATCATCAAGGGTGGACAGATAACGCCTAACATGATTGACCGTGCGCAGAAGCTTGCCAAGAAGTATTTCGACGACAAAGGTTACAAGAACGCTGAGATTAACATACGTCAGCGCGACGATGTGGCAAACAAAAATCAGGTCATCCTTGACATTGACGTCGACAAAAAGCAGAAGATGAAGGTGCGCAACATCATCATCGACGGTGCCAATCAGATAACTGCCAAGAAGCTGAAGGGTAACATGTTCTCGAAGGGAGCTTTCAAAAAGACTCACGAGTCAGGCAAACTCGGAAACTTCTTCAAGTCGAAGAAGTTTACGCCGGAGCGTTGGAGCGATGACAAGAAGAACCTTATCGACAAGTACAACGAGTACGGTTATCGTGACGCGGAGATACTGAAGGACAGCGTATGGAATGTCGATGACAAGCACGTCGACATCTATGTGAAGATAAACGAGGGACAGAAGTACTACATCCGCAACATTACATGGGTCGGAAATACAGTCTACACGACTGATTATCTGTCTCGTTTGCTCGACATGAAGAAGGGCGACGTCTACAATCAGACGTATCTGCACAAGCGTCTGACTGAGGACGACGATGCTGTAGGTAATGCCTACTGGAACAACGGTTATCTTTTCTATAACCTTGAGCCTACCGAGGTGAACATTGTCGGCGACTCCATCGACCTTGAAATGCGTATCGTCGAGGGTCAGCAGGCACATATCAATCACGTTCGCATCAACGGTAACGACCGACTCTATGAGAATGTGATACGCCGTGAGCTTCGTACAAAGCCGGGCGACCTCTTCTCGAAGGAGGCATTGCAGCGTTCAGCACGTGAGCTTGCTAGTATGGGCTACTTCGATCCGGAAGCTGTTACACCGGATGTGAAGCCGAATTACGAAGACGGAACTGTCGACATAAACTGGAATTTGAAGCAGAAGTCGAACGACCAGGTAGAGTTCTCGCTTGGTTGGGGACAGACTGGTATCATCGGCCGTATAGGTTTGAAACTTACAAACTTCTCTATGGCGAACCTCTTCAGCAAGAAGGGCAAGCGCCGTGGTATCATGCCGGTCGGCGACGGCGAGACTTTGTCTATCGGAGCGCAAACCAACGCATCGTACTACCAGAGCTACAACTTCAGCTACTCTACCAACTGGCTCGGCGGCAAGCGTCCTATCCAGTTCTCGGTTGGTGTCTACTATTCTAAGCAGACCGACGTTTCGAGCCGCTATTACAACCAGGGCTACTTGCAGAACTATTACAACTATATGTATGGTTACGGCAACTACGGTTACAACAACTATGAGAACTATTACGACCCGAACACGTACATCAAGCTGCTCGGTGTCAGTGTAGGTTGGGGTAAGCGTCTTCGCTGGCCTGACGACTACTTCACCCTGTCGTTGCAGTTGGCTTACAACAGATACATGCTTAAGAACTGGCGTTACTTCCTGATGAGTAATGGTTCGGCAAACAACCTGAACCTCAGCATAGAGTTGAACCGCTCGTCAACGGATAACCAGCTCTTCCCACGCCGCGGCTCTGAGTTCACGGCAAGCGTAACACTTACGCCGCCATGGTCGCTGTTCAACAACAAGGACTACAAGAACCTCGCGACCGACCCGCATTCATCAACGTATCAGGAAGAGCAGCGCGAGAAGTACAAGTGGATTGAATATCACAAGTGGAAATTTAAGGGACGGATGTTCACCGCACTAACTAACGGACAGAAGTGCTTCGTCCTCATGACCCGCGTTGAGATGGGATTGCTCGGTTATTACAATAAGTATAACAAGAGCCCGTTCGAGACTTACTACATGGGTGGTGACGGTATGAGTGGCTATTCCACTGGTTATGCGGAGGAAACAATCGGACTTCGTGGTTACGACAACGGCTCGCTGACGCCTTACGGATATGAGGGCTACGCCTACGACCGCTACACTCTCGAACTCCGCTACCCGTTCCTGCTCGGCAATACGACCATCTACGGACTCGGTTTTGTCGAGGCCGGTAACGCATGGAACTCCATCCACGACTTCAATCCGTTTGATATGAAGCGCTCAGCTGGTATCGGTGTGCGCATATATCTGCCTATGGTCGGTCTGATGGGTATCGACTGGGCTTACGGTTTCGATAAGGTCTTCGGACAGAAGGGTGGCAGCAACTTCCACTTCATTCTCGGTCAGGAGTTCTAACCTTATGTGATAAAAGAACAAAAAAGTACTAATGAGAATGTAACTTTCCGATTGATGAAACGTCAAAAGGAATAAAAACAACATAAAAAGACGATGAAGAAGAGAATATTTTTGTCAGTATTGATGCTTCTGGGCGTTATGACGATGAGCGCGCAGAAGTTCGCTCTCATTGACATGGAGTACATACTGAAGAATGTACCAGCATACGAAAGAGCCAACGAGCAGCTGAACCAGGTCAGCAAAAAGTGGCAGGCAGAAGTCGAAGCTCTGAACACCGAAGCCGGAACACTGTATAAGAACTATCAGAACGAGGTCGTTTTCCTCTCGCAGGAGCAGAAGAAGCAACGCCAGGAAGACATTATGAACAAAGAGAAGCAAGCCGCTGACCTGAAGAAGAAGTACTTCGGACCGGAGGGAGAGCTCTTCAAGAAACGCGAATCGCTGATGACTCCAATTCAGGACGAAATCTACAATGCCGTAAAGGATATTGCCGACCAGCGTGGCTACAGCCTTGTCATTGACCGTGCTGCCAACGCCGGCATCATCTTTGGCTCTCCGAAGATTGACATTTCCAATGAGGTCCTGCAGAAGTTGGGCTACAGCAACCAGTAATTCTGTGCCATTTACACATTATATATAATGTAATCAGACATCCTTCCCGTGGGGAAGGCTTGGTTAGGATTTGAATTGACGAGAAAATTAATATAAACAATAAAACTACAAACAAGAAGATGAAAAAACTTATTTTAATGTTGATGCTGCTTGCACCAATGACAATGTTCGCTCAGGCAAAGTTCGGATACATCGACTCTCAGGCTTTCCTGGAGTCTCTGCCGGAAGCTATGGCAGTGCAGAAGTCACTCCAGGCTAAGGGTGACGAGTACCAGAAGAACCTCAAAGCTATGCAGGACGAGTTAGAGCGTCAGGCTAAGGACTACGATGCAAAGAAGAACACGATGAGTGCAACACAGCAGGACGAGGCTGAAAAGAAGCTTCAGGACATGTACACCAAAATCCAGCAGACTGCACAGGACAACCAGAAGGAGTTCAACGATGAGCAGCAGAAGCAGCTTGGCCCGATTATCGACAAGGTGCGCACGGCCATCCAGAACGTAGCAAAGGCTGGCAAGTATGTCTATATCATGGAGAAGAGCTCTGCACAGCCTATCTACATCAACGAGGCACTTAGTGATGACATTACTGCTCAGGTAAAGACTGAGTACAACAAGATTAAGTAATAAAGGCTTAATTGCCTTTCTCACCTTTAAGGAACATACTGACGATGGGATGACAGGATGGTGTTTTATCATCCCATCATCCCATTGTCTTGACATTTGGTAGTCACTTATAAAGATGAAGAAGAAACTTTTTATTGCCGTTGCGATGATGTTCCTGCCCCTCATCGTCAGTGCGCAGGGAGTCAAGTTCGGCTATTTCAGTTACAACAGGATACTGCATGCCATGACCGATTACATATCGGCGGAGCGTGGCGTGGCTGATTTGAAGGCGCAGTATGATGCCGAGACGAAGCGTGCTGAGGACGACTTCAATGCCAAGTATGTTGAGTTTCTTGAAGAACAGGACAAGTTGGCTGAGAGCATCAGACAGAAACGGCAGGCTGAACTTGTCGACTTGATGGAGAAGAACGCTGCATTCAAGGAGCAGGCAAAGCAGCTTATAAGCGATGCCGAACGTAAGGCTCTCGCTCCGGTACGTACCAAGCTCAACACTGCCATTAAGGAAGTGGGTAAGGAACGGGGCTATGCGTTCATACTGAACATCGACAACAACGGTGTGCCTTTCGTCAATTCGGAATACGGCGAGGACGCAACGGCTGCCATAGAGCAGAAGTTGCGCTGATAATTATATTATGTAAGGAGAAAAGAAAATTATGAAAAGCGAATTCAGTCAAGCCCCGGGACCAATCGGAGTATTCGACTCCGGTTACGGTGGTCTTACCATACTGCATGGCATCCGTCAGCTTTTGCCGGATTACGATTACATATATCTTGGCGACAACGCACGTGCGCCGTATGGTCCCCGTTCGTTCGATATAGTTTATCAGTTCACCCGCCAGGCAGTGTTGAAGCTCTTCGGCATGGGTTGTCACCTCGTTATACTCGGTTGTAACACGGCTTCGGCAAAGGCGTTGCGCAGCATTCAGCAACGGGACTTACCGAAACTCGACCCTGCGAGGCGTGTTCTCGGTGTCATTCGTCCAACCGCTGAGATTATAGGGACGCTTACTAAGACGCGGCACGTTGGCATACTCGCTACAGAAGGTACAATACGAAGTGAGAGCTACAACCTTGAAATAAAGAAGTTGTGGCCCGACATCACCGTCACCGGTGTCGCTTGCCCGCTTTGGGTACCAATTATTGAGAACAACGAGGCGGACAGTCCCGGTGCCGATTACTTCGTTAAGAAGCGCATCGACCACATAATGAGACTCGACCCGAAGATAGATGCGCTCATTCTTGGTTGTACTCACTATCCTATTCTCATGCCGAAGATAATGAAGTACGTTCCCAACGGAGTCCGCATCGTCCCGCAGAGCGAGTACGTCGCAGACAGTCTTAAGGACTATTTGCACCGACATCCCGAGATGGACGAGAAGTGTACGAAGGGTGCAACGGCACAGTACTATACCACGGAGAATGCCGACAAGTTCAAGGAAAACGCACGGATATTCCTCCCTGATGATATTGATGTAAAGCATATCAGCCTCGAATAGAAGCTGGATATATAATAATGTGGAACTTAATGCTGCCCGCCGGATGACGGGAACAATATAAATAGTATATGCAACAAGAGTCGCCAATACAGTGTTTGCAACGCCAGCGTCTGCTCCTTCAGATGGAATACTATGTGGAAAAGGAAGCTTTCCGCAAGCAGACGGAGGTTGTCGGCGTCGGACGAAAGATCAAACGCGGCGACGCTTGGTATCCTTTGCGCATCGGCAAACGCTACTATAACAGCATGAACCAGCTCGCCATCGAGGTGTTCCGTACTGCTGATGACGACATAGAGCATAACTTTGAGTTCGGGCGACCGGTCATGTTCTTCACCATGGACGGCACTTCGGTTCACTACTGGTCGTTCACGGGAACGGTGTCGTACGTCGATGGCGACCGCATGGTTGTCACTGTGCCTGACTCCGCACCCTTGCTTGAGTTGCAATCGTCGGACGTTCCCGTCGGTTGTCAGCTATCCTTCGACGAGACTTCGTACCGAATGATGTTCGATGCGCTCGACAGAGTGATGAAGGCACGCGGCAACCGCCTTGCCTATTTGCGCGATTTGTTCTACTCACATCAGAAGGCTCAGCGCTTCACATTTGCCCCGATGAAGTTCCCTTGGTTAAATCCGACACAGGAACGCGCCGTCAACGAGGTGCTGTGGGCAAAGGATGTCGCTGTCGTTCACGGTCCTCCCGGCACTGGAAAGACAACGACGCTGGTCGAAGCCATTAACGAAACGCTCATGCGAGAGGGCCAAGTACTCGTTTGTGCGCAAAGTAACATGGCGGTGGACTGGATATGCGAGAAGCTCGTCGACAGAGGAATAAACGTCCTTCGCATAGGAAATCCGACACGAGTGAACGACAAAATGCTCGGATTTACTTACGAACGGAAGTTCGAGGGACACCCCGACTATCCGCAGTTGTGGGCTATCCGCAAGGCAATCCGTCAGCTCCGTTCATCCCGCAAGCATGGTTCCGAGAGCTATCATCAGAAGCTCGAGCGACTGAAAGCACGTGCCACCGAACTCGAAATACGCATCAACAGTGAATTGTTCGGCGAGGCTCGCGTCATTGCTTCAACCCTTGTCGGTTCCAATAGCCGAATTATGGAAGGTCAAAAGTTCGGAACACTGTTCATAGACGAGGCTGCCCAAGCTCTCGAAGCAGCCTGTTGGATTCCGATAAAACGCTGTACGAGGGTCATCTTTGCAGGCGATCACTGCCAGTTGCCGCCCACCGTGAAGAGCATTGCAGCCCTTAAGGCAGGGCTCGGCAAAACTCTTATGGAGCGTATCGTCGAGAACAAACCCGAGGTAGTGACCCTTTTGAAAGTGCAGTACCGCATGAACGACGAGATAATGCGCTTCTCTTCCGACTGGTTCTACCACGGGGAAGTCGTCAGTGCGCCACAAGTGAAGTACCGAGGCATACTCGATTACGATATTCCAATGATGTGGATAGACACCAAGGACGAAGATAACAACCGCGAAACGTTCGTCGGTGAGAGCTACGGACGTATCAACAAAGACGAGGCTGAGCTCACTCTTGCATCCTTGGAGCAGTACTTCACGAAGATTGGCAAGCAGCGCGTGCTCGACGAGGAGATAGATGTCGGCATCATATCACCGTACCGTGCGCAGGTGCAATACCTTCGCCGGCTTATCAAAAAGCGCGAATTCTTCAAGCCTTACCGGCGTCTTATCAGCGTGAACACCGTCGACGGATTCCAAGGACAGGAGCGCGACGTTGTTCTTATCAGTCTTGTGCGAGCCAACGAAGAAGGTCAGATAGGCTTTCTGCGCGACCTTCGCCGCATGAACGTTGCCATTACCCGTGCCCGCATGAAGTTAATCATCATCGGCGACTCATCAACTCTGTGCCGGCATCCATTCTATGAGAAGCTGTACGACTACGTTCAAAACTTGAAAGATAACGAATTATAACAATGTTACAACGCGATTATTTCATAAGAATTATCGAAGAGTTCATGACTGCACTGTCTCGCTTCCTCGAAAAGAAAGTCGATGAGCGCACCGACGAGGACTTGAAGGAACTCTATCGGCAGTATGTCGGCAGCTACGACGTGCTCCGCAACCTCTCCTTAGACGAGATAATGAAGTACAGCGAGGAACAGTGGAAGCCCGAGGAACGCATCAACCGTCTCGATATGCTTGCCGAGCTGCTCTATGCCGAGGGCTCTTATAAGAACGCTCCGCTGCGCGACATGCTCCTCAACAAAGCTTACAAGCTCTTCGATTATGTAGAGACCAACGGCAATACCTTCTCGCTGACACGCCAGCAGAAAATGCGTTTAATCAAAGAAAAGACCAAAGTTTAACTAAGTAATCAACATTCCCTCCATTCGGAGGGGCTTGGGGAGGCTCTTTATGCCCAACATTAATGACATGACGGTGGGTTCCCCCACAAAAGATATTATTCGTTTCGCACTGCCGCTGATACTCGGATACATCCTCCAACAGATGTATCTCATCATCGATGCGGCAATTGTAGGACGCTGGATAGGCGTCGACGCCCTTGCTGCCGTCGGTGCATCATCATCGATAATGTTCCTTATCATGGGATTCTGCAACGGCTCCTGTGCGGGATTTGCTATTCCCGTGTCGCAGGCTTTCGGTGCAAAGGACTTCCACAAGATGCGCACATACGTTGCCAACGCATTGCGCATAGGCATCGTCTTTGCCGTAGTGATAACCTTTCTGAGCTGTATTCTGTGCGATAAGGTGCTCGGTCTAGTCAACACACCTGCCGACATACACCACGACGCGTATGTCTTTCTCTTCTTGCAGTTCCTCGCCATACCGTTCACGATAGGCTATAATCTCCTTGCAGGGTTCATCCGCGCCCTCGGCGACTCAAAGCAGCCATTTTATTTCCTTATCTTTTCGTCATTTGTCAACATTCTCCTCGATGTAATACTAATCCTCCTGCTCGGCCTCGGAGTGTTCGGCGCAGGTCTGGCGACACTGTTGTCGCAGTTGTTCTCATGCTTCCTGTGCGGCTGGTACATATTGAAGAAGATGCAAATCCTTATCCCCAAGGGCGACGAAAGGCGCTACGACAATAAGCGAATATCCATTTTGCTGAACAACGGCGTACCGATGGGACTGCAATTCTCCATCACCGGTATCGGCATAATCATGCTCCAGAGTGCCAACAACGCCCTCGGCACGACCTATGTGGCAGCTTTCACGGCATCGATGCGAATAAAATACCTCTTCACCTGTGTCTTCGAGAACATCGGAGTAGCAATGGCTACGTACTGTGGACAGAACATTGGCGCCCGTGATGTAAAGCGAATAAAGCGTGGAATATTCTCCGCCATCCGCATAATGCTTGTTTATTTCGTCCTGACCGTTATCGTTATATATCCTTTCGCGGACGAAATGATGGAACTGTTCGTAAGCAGTGGCGAACAGGAAGTAGTACAGAACGCTGCAATGTTCATGCGTATAGCCAACTATTTCTATCCCGCACTCGGCCTGCTGACCATCCTCCGCTACAGTATTCAGGGCCTAGGATACAGCAATCTGTCGATGATGAGCGGCGTGATGGAAATGATAGCGCGCATTGGAGTCAGCCTTTGGCTTGTCCCGGCACTTGGTTTCCTTGGTGTTTGCTATGGTGACCCGGTGGCATGGATGGCCGCCGATGTCTTCCTTGTGCCCGCTTTCATCTTCCTTTATAAACATATACACAAAAAAATGTCCCCACAATTATAGCTTATAAATCGTCTGTTATCAATTATTTTTGTACTTTTGCACATCAAAGAACGTTGAGATATGAATATAGAGAAGCAAATAACCGACTACGCCATTAAGGCAGTCAAGGAATTATACGGTGCCGACGTGCCCGAGAAAATGATACAATTGCAGAAGACCCGTCCTGATTTCAAGGGCAATCTGACGCTTGTTGCATTCCCGCTTTTGCGCACTTCGCACAAGAAACCAGAAGATACAGCAGCCGAGATTGGCGCCTATCTGAAGTCGAACTGCCCGGCAGTAGCCGATTACAATGTGGTTAAGGGATTCCTTAACCTCGTCGTAGCGCCATCAGCATGGATAAACTTACTCAACGATATTAATGCCGATGAGAAGTGGGGAGAGAAGGAATCCACTGCCGACTCACCCCTGGTGATGATTGAGTACTCATCGCCTAACACCAATAAGCCCCTCCACCTCGGCCACGTCCGCAACAATCTGCTTGGCTGGTCGCTAGCTCAGATAATGCAGGCTAACGGCAACAAGGTCATAAAGACAAACATTGTCAACGACCGTGGTATACATATCATGAAGTCAATGCTTGCCTGGACGAAGTGGGGAAACGGCTGTACACCGGAGTCAACGGGCAAGAAAGGCGACCATCTGATAGGCGATTTCTACGTCCTCTTTGACAAACACTACAAGGAAGAGTGCGCTGAACTCGAGAAGAAGTACATCGCCGAAGGCATGAGCGAGGACGATGCGAAGGCCAAGGCTGAACAGGAAGCACCGCTGATAAAGGAAGCTCACCGGATGCTCGTTAAGTGGGAAGCCGGCGACAAGGAAATCCGTGACCTATGGGCAAAGATGAACTCGTGGGTCTACGCTGGTTTCGACGAGACCTATAAGGCACTCGGCGTAAGCTTCGACAAGATATACTATGAGAGCAACACGTACCTCGAAGGCAAGAAGAAAGTGCTGGAAGGCTTGAAGAAGGGTCTCTTCTATCAGAAAGAAGATGGCTCCGTATGGGCTGATTTGACAAAGGAGGGACTCGACCAGAAGCTCCTTATCCGCTCGGACGGCACCACCGTGTACATGACTCAGGACATCGGCACAGCCGAAATGCGCTTCAACGACTATCCAATCGACAAGATGATATACGTCGTTGGTAACGAACAGAACTACCACTTCCAAGTTCTCTCGATAATACTCGACCGCCTCGGCTTCAAGTGGGGCAAGGATTTGGTTCACTTCTCCTATGGTATGGTAAACCTGCCGACAGGTAAGATGAAGTCGCGCGAGGGCACAGTAGTCGATGCCGATGACCTTATTGCACAGATGATTGCCGACGCCAAGAGCACTGCTTCCGAGCACGGACAAAGCCAGGACTTCTCGGACGAGGAGAAGAACGAAATCGCCCGCATCGTCGGCATGGGCGCGTTGAAGTACTTCATACTGAAAGTTGACGCACGAAAGAACATGATGTTCAATCCGGCAGAGTCTATCGACTTCAACGGAAACACCGGTCCTTTCATCCAATACACATACGCCCGCATTCGCAGTATTCTACGTAAGGCAGCCGAGCAGGGCATAACCATCCCGGAGAAGCTCAACGACGACGCACCGCTGAACGACAAGGAGATCGAGCTCATTCAGCAATTGAACAACTTCGGCGCAGCTGTTACCGATGCAGGACAGAACTACAACCCAGCCGGAATAGCCAACTACTGCTATGAGTTGACAAAGGCGTTCAACCAGTTCTACCACGACTACAGCATCCTCAATGCCGAGTCCGACGATGAAAAGACCGTTCGTCTCGTCCTTGCGCAGAACGTTGCGAAGGTCATCAAGGAAGGAATGACGCTTCTCGGTATAGAAGTGCCGGAGAGAATGTAAAGGTTCCATCCTAGTATCAATCCCCTCCAAGCCTCCCCCAAGGGGGAGGATGTTTGATTACCTTTATTAAAATATAGCAAGAAAGTTATTCGAATAAATGGCTAAAGAGACATCGGCAAAGCAGCAAAAGAAACCATCTCCCCTCCGTTCGGAGGGGTTGGGGGAGGTTCTCAACCCTCCCGACTGGCGCCACGACACTGTTTTGCCGTTGCCGATGGAGGTAAAAGCGAATGCATGGGCTGTCGATGCGGCTTGCTCAGGAAATCCCGGGCCGATGGAATACCGTTGTATCGACCTTGCCACCGGGGCTCAGGTCTTCCATTACGGACCCGTTCAGGGAACGAATAATATAGGTGAATTTCTTGCCATAGTGCATGCCTTGGCGCTCATGGACAAACAAGGCATACACGATAAGGTTATTTATTCCGACTCTTACAATGCCATTCTGTGGGTCAACAAGAAACAATGCAAGACGAAACTGGCGCGGACTCCGCGGACGGAGCAGCTATATGGCATTATAGCACGTGCCGAGTTCTGGCTCCGCACACATAATATTACGACACCAATTATAAAGTGGGAAACAAAGGAATGGGGTGAGATACCTGCCGATTTCGGTAGAAAATAGCTCCGAAAGTTTACGGCTCCTGCAAGTATCCCTTTACGAACAAATCGTAGGACACGGCTTCCAACTCCGCAAGCTTCATGTGTTCGACGGCATGTTCAATCTTCTTTATAAGCTGGTCGCGCTTGTATTCCTCACTGTCTGTTAGCTTTTCCATATTTTTTGTCTTTCCTTTCGTACGTTATTATAATGTTGCCGTCATATTCCTCATGCGCTATGGCAACAGCATTAGCGGGGATTGCGGGTGCCGATGTACCTCCACGGACAATCTTCGGCGATGTTTCCACCCTTATCTCGTCCCACAAACCAGCTTCGGCGAACGACTTTAACGTCGCCGCTCCACCCTCTACGATAAGCGATTGCTTGCCTTTTTCGTACAAGTAATCAAGTGCGTTGTAAATCGATTCGAAGCATTCCCAATTGTCAGAATGCTCTTTCCGAAATTTATTCTCAAATTCCTTGTCCTTCGTTAGCACAATTCTCAGCGGATTGTTGCCCGTCCATTCCCTTACGGTCAACTGTGGATTATCACGCAGGAAAGTAGTTTTGCCGACGAGGATGGCGTCATTTTCAGCCCTCATTTTGTGAGCTAGCATCTGCGTATATGGCGTCGAGAACATTGCCGGTTTACCATTATCATCGATAAATCTGTCCCACGATTGCGCCCATTTCAGTATTATGTACGGTCTGCGCTGCTCATTGAAGGTGAAGAACCGCTTGTTCGACTCGATGCATTCCGCCTCCAGAACGCCGACAGTCACGTCTGTTCCGGCCTCACGAATCTTCCTGATGCCACGACCCTGGACCTTCGCAAACGGGTCGACACAGCCACAGACGACACGCTTGACGCCTTTTCTGATGATGAGGTCGCAGCACGGCGGCGTTTTGCCCCAGTGAGAGCAAGGCTCCAGCGATACATATATCGTTGCGTCATGAAGCAACTTCTCGTCCTCTTCTTTTACTGAAGCGAATGCGTTCACCTCAGCGTGTGGACCGCCGAAAGCCGACGTATATCCCTCGCCGATTATCCGTCCGTCAGCCGAAACGATGACGGCACCGACGGCAGGGTTCGGCTTTGCCGTCTGCAATCCGTTCCTTGCTATCTCTATACAGCGCTGCATGTATCGCTCGTCCGTCTTTTCCTGTTCTGACATAATACTCCCTTTCTATTCTATTGCAAATGTAGTTACTTTCCGCCACGTATGCAAGAGAAAGGTGGAAAATAATCGACAACGGTGAAATATCGATTATTCCCGAATTTTGTTTGCGTCATTGGAGAAAAAGATTTATCTTTGTCAGCAAATAAATAATACCCACCCTATGGCAGAACTCAAAGACAGATACATCCGCTTCGACTGGGCAATAAAGCGCCTTTTGCGTCAGAAAGCCAACTTCGGCGTGCTCGAAGGCTTCCTCACCGTCTTTCTCAACCAACCGATAAAGATTGTGGAGATACTCGAAAGCGAGGGCAACCAAGAGACCGTTGACGACAAATTCAACCGCGTCGACATAAAGGCGAAGATTATCAGAATGGCGAGCAGAAGGGATTTTGGACTCTCCGTCGGAGACATTGCAGAAGCTGCCGGTCTCTCGGAGAAGGACGTTGAAAAAGCATAACATGATGACTTATTCTGAACTTTGGCATCGGCTGACTCCACTCTACGGTCAAGAGGAAGCCGTGGCGATAGTGCGCGCGCTGCTGGACGAGCTGTTTGGCATGACACTGACGGACATCGTGATGGGGAAAGTAGAACAACTGACACCCGCAGAGCAGCAAACCGTTGAGGAGAAGATGCACCGCCTGGAAACCGGCGAGCCGCTACAGTATGCCATCGGGCACACGGCATTCTACGGAAGACTGTTCGCTGTCAACCCGTCTGTCCTTATCCCGCGCCCCGAGACCGAAGAGTTGTGCCGCATTATAACCTCCGACAACGACCGTCCCTTCTGTGGTTTGCAGCCTCCGGTGCCAACCCGCATCCTCGACATTGGTACTGGAAGCGGTTGCATAGCCATAACGCTCGCGCTGAATCTTCCCAACTCCAATGTCACGGCATGGGATATCTCACCCTATGCATTGCTTACGGCACGCGACAATGCCCATCGCCTTGGAGCGAAAGTCAACTTTGAGTTGCATGACATATTAGATTCCGATTCGTTGCCAATCGTCGACGAGGAAAAGAAATATGACATTATAGTGAGCAATCCGCCTTACGTCTGCGACAGCGAACGCTCCGGCATGCGTCCCAACGTCCTTGAGCATGAGCCTTCGCTTGCCTTGTTCGTTCCTGACGACGACCCTTTGCGTTTCTACCGTGCCATCGTCGGATATGCTACGCAAGCTCTGCGCAAAGGTGGAAACATATATTTCGAAGGCAATTCTGCTTACGTCGACGACGTTGCGGAACTTTGCAGGAAAGCCGGTTTCAGTACGGCAAAAGTCTTGAACGACCAGTTTGAAAACAAAAGATTTGTAAAATGCTAACTAACAGGAAACCTAAATCAAAGGAAATCACTGAGGCTCAGGCACTCAAACGCATTGCTGCCCAGTGTGCAAAGAGCGAGCATTGCAGTGGTGAAGTCGACGATAAACTGCGCCGTTGGGGTCTTTCGGCACAGGAGCGGGCACGCATCATCGCTAAGCTTATTGACGCTAAGTTTATCGACGACGAGCGTTTTACAAACTATTTCGTTCACGACAAAATCAAGTTAAGCCATTGGGGACAACGCAAAATAGAAGTAGCACTACGCCAAAAGCATGTCGACAGCAGTATTATAAGCAATGTCCTAGATGCTGTTGACGACAACGAATACCTCGAAATACTCCGTCCTATGATACGCCAGAAGATGGAGTCCGTCACTGCGAAATCCGACTATGAGCGTGCCATGAAGACCATTAAATGGGCAATGGGACGAGGTTTCACGATGGATGTTATACGCAAGTGCATTGACGATGCCGATGAATACGCCGAAGATTAGTTTCGTGTCGCGCCTCATCGGACTGCTTTCGCCACCGCGATGTATCGTCTGCGGTGAGCGGCTGACCATCGGCGAGAACGTCCTCTGTACCCGTTGCAACCTCCATTTGCCACGAACGAATTTCGCATCGTCACCTTACGACAACGACATGACGCGCATGTTCTGGGGCAGGGTGCACGTTGAGAAGTGCGCCGCCTTGTTCTTCTATTCACCACATTCCGACGCTTCCCGCCTCGTCATGCAGATAAAGTATTTTCATCATCCCGAAACAGGACGGCAGCTTGGCTGTCTTGCCGCCTCGGAACTTATCCCACTGAATTTCTTCGACGGCATTACGGCAATCATGCCGCTGCCCCTTGCCCACAACCGCGAGCGCCACCGTGGATTCAACCAAAGCCGTTCCATTGCCGAAGGGATAAGCGACATGACAGGATTGCCAGTCATCGACGGAGCTATACATCGCGCCAGGTTCACCGAAAGTCAGACTCATAAGTCACGGACGGAGCGGAATGAGAACGTTGAGAACGCTTTCTCGCTCGCCGATGCCGCCCGGCTGGAGCATCATCACTTGCTGCTTGTCGACGATGTCGTTACCACCGGTGCCACCGCCACTGCCTGCATCCGCGCCATTGAGCAAGCCAATGACGTGAAGGTAAGCATTTTCTCGCTTGGCTTTACAAGGTCATAATCGATTGATATTATGCTCGTAAAGCAATTCTTTTACACTTATTTTTGCGTAAATGAAATAAATCAGTTACATTTGCAGTTAATTATAATATAACGATATATAACTTTCACTGTACAGAAATGGAAGATTTGAAAAAAGTTTTCGCCGGCAAACTGCTGGCAATCAAGGCTATCAAACTTCAGCCAAACGACCCGTTCACATGGGCATCGGGATGGAAGTCGCCTTTCTATTGTGACAACCGGAAGACGCTGTCGTACCACGACGTGCGCTCGTTCGTCAAGTTGGAACTCACACATGCTATCATATCCAATTTCCCTGAGGCAGAGGCTGTGGCAGGAGTTGCCACCGGAGCCATCGCACAGGGTGCTCTTGTTGCCGACGAACTGGCACTGCCTTACGCTTACGTGCGCCCGAAACCGAAGGACCACGGTATGAAAAACCAGATTGAGGGTCAGCTTCCTGAAGGCGCAAAGGTCGTCGTTGTCGAGGACTTGATATCTACCGGCGGCTCTTCTCTGAAAGCTGTCGCAGCGCTGCGCGAGGCCGGTTTCGAGGTCGTAGGTATGGTCGCGTCTTACACATACGGCTTCCCTATCGCCGAAAAGGCTTTCAAGGACGCCAACGTTCGCCTCGTTACGCTCACCGATTATGAGCACGTTGTGGAGAAGGCACTTGAGATTGGATATATCAAAAAGGAAGATGTCGATATGCTGCACGAGTGGCGTCGCGACCCGGCTAACTGGAAAAAATAGGCTATGAAGGTAGAAAGTTCAGTAAAGCAGATTGCCCACAGTCAGCAGAGCGTTTACAATATGCTCAGCGATATGAACAATGTCGCGAAGCTGAAGGATAAAGTCGACGAGGTGGCAGGCACCGACAGCCAGGCGGCAGAGATGAAGGACAAGTTGAAGGACTTATCGTTCGATGCCGACAGTATATCCGTCAACATCTCGCCGGTTGGTAATGTGTCGATGCATATCGTAGAACGTGAGGAACCGAAGATGGTGAAGTTCGAGAGCGTCAACTCGCCGCTGAGTTTCAAGTTCTGGATTCAGATGCTGCCGGTGGAGCCCACTACGTCGAAGATACGCCTCACCATCGATGCCGATGTACCGTTCTTTGCAAAGGGAATGGTGGAGAAACCGCTCAAGGAAGGTATCGAGAAGATTGCCGAAGCACTGACGGTCATCCCTTACGAAGATTAATGTCAAGTCCCAACATGGAAGCTGTTGAGCCCCTGTAGTATTGCTGTCGCGGTCCGTTAGGACTCCTTTCAGATTGCGGCAGAATAACTATCGGAATATGGTAGATTTACTATTGGAATATGATAGTTTAGCTATTGAAATCTGAAAGGTCAACTTCCATGTTGGTTTTTAATTTATTTTTGTGAGAAAAATAAATTAAAAATTGAGGAAAAATAAATTAAAAATCAAGCAAAAATAATTTATTTTTCATTCTGATTCGACAGGTTCCGCAATCTGATTGATTATCAATAACTTTCCCGTTGGGTAGCTTTGGCATTCCCGCAGGGCGTTTTTGGCATTCCGATTGCGTGCAAATCAGATTCGACATTGGGGCAAACTGCATTGCCATCCACCGCAGTGGCGCCCCCGCAGTGGAAGTTTTTGTGGCAACTTGGATAATTTCGGATACTCATAAAGTATTATTATATAAATCAATTGGCACTCTGAAAGGGGTGAAAGAGGAAGGTTTAAATATGGCAAACAAACTTTGGGAGAAGAATTTTGAGGTAAACAAGGAGATTGAAAGGTTCACCGTCAGCCGCGACCGTGATATGGATTTGTATCTCGCCAAGTACGATGTGCTCGGCTCTATGGCGCATATCACGATGCTGGAGTCAATAGGACTGCTGACAAAGGACGAACTGACGAAGCTACTTGCGGAACTGAAGAACATCTACAAGGTGTGCGAAGAAGGCAAATTCGTCATTGAACCGGATGTCGAGGATGTACACTCACAAGTCGAGTTGATGCTGACCCGCAAGCTCGGCGACATCGGAAAGAAAATCCATTCGGGAAGAAGCCGCAACGACCAGGTGCTCGTCGACCTTAAACTCTTTACCCGCCACGAGATACAGGACATAGCTGAGCACGTGAAGATTCTCTTCGACGAGCTGATACAGAAGAGCAATCAGTACAAGGATGTGCTCATGCCGGGTTATACCCACATGCAGATAGCAATGCCGTCGAGCTTCGGGCTGTGGTTCGGCGCTTACGCTGAGTCGCTCGCCGACGACATGCTGTTCCTCCAGGCTGCTTACCGGATGACCAACAGGAATCCTTTGGGCTCGGCAGCGGGCTACGGCAGCTCGTTTCCGCTCAACCGCCAGATGACAACCGATTTGCTCGGCTTCGACACTATGGACTATAACGTGGTCTATGCGCAGATGGGACGCGGCAAGATGGAGCGCAATGTGTCGTTCGCACTTGCTACAATAGCAGGTACCTTGGCAAAGATGGCGTACGATGCGTGCCTTATGAACTGCCAGAACTTCGGCTTCGTGAAACTGCCAAAGGAGTGCACGACAGGCTCAAGCATAATGCCGCACAAGAAGAACCCTGACGTTTTCGAGCTCATTCGTGCAAAATGCAATAAGATACAAAGTCTTCCGACGCAGGTGACGCTCATCATGAACAATCTGCCAAGTGGCTATTTCCGTGACCTACAGGAAATCAAGGAGGTCTTCCTGCCTGCCTTCGGCGAACTGCGCGATTGTCTTCAGATGGCGGCTTACATCATAAACAAGATGGAAGTGAACGAGCACATACTGGATAATCCTATGTATGACCCGATGTTCTCTGTCGAAGAGGTCAACAAGTTGGCTGCAAGTGGCACTCCGTTCCGCGACGCTTACAAGAAGGTTGGATTGGAAATCGAGGCCGGAACGTTCCATGCTGACAAGAATATCCATCACACTCACGAGGGCTCAATTGGTAATCTGTGCAACGACCGCATACAGAAGCTGATGGACGAGAACCTCGGTGGCTTCCACTTTGAGCGTGCCGAGAATGCTGAGAAGAAGCTGTTGGCATCGGCATCGCCTTCTTCGGAAAAATAAAGAAAGAACTTATAAAATCCGCTATCACACATTCCTCTTTGCCATCCACTGCAGGGACGGTCCTGGTGGCTGTCCGCTTGCCTTACAAGGCAACTTTATATTAACTTCATTCGGTCTTTTGGCCGAACGGGCAACTACAAGGGTCGCCCCTGCAGTGGATGATTGCGGATAGTCATCTAAATAAACATTGGAATGAAACTGCGTCCATTTAATAAGTTAAAGACCCTATCACTAACAAGACTAATCAAGCCCCTCCCGTTCGGGATGGGTATGGGGTGGGCTTTCCTTCTCATGCTCGCCTCATGCAGCGGAGACAGTCCTGTGAGCCGCCGGTTCCCATGTCATTTCACGTTTCATACCGAATGGCACCCGACGAGTATGATTGTGACGGCGATGAACACGAACAACAATTTCGTGAAAATATCCATGTCGACATACAGTACTGCGTATGTGATAAACTCAGTCGACCGCCTAGACAAGAGGGAAAGCATCACTTTGACGAACGAAGTTGAGAACCGGGCTTTCAGCGGAGGCATTTATCTCGGCGCGGGAGCCACCGGCGGGACGATAATCTTTGGACGGACTAACTTCAACGGACTAGTAGCTTGGGACGGACAGTGCCCGAATTGTGCCACGTCATACACCACACGCTATCCGCTGCAATGGACTGACAACGCCACGGAGGTGCAATGCAACACGTGCCATCGCAAGTATTCGCTTGAGACGGGGGCTATTCTCGATGGTCCGAACGGCGACAGGCTGATGCAGTATATCGTGTCCTACAACGGCGCAGTGCTCGGAATAGGAAACTAAAAGTGATGTGTAAAGTTACCAAGATACTTGACTTTGCAGACGACAGCCCTAAGAACGGCGTCTTACAGATAACGCCTGGATACAAATTTTCTTTATAATTGTAATTATATTGCACATTTTTGGTTTGCCCATTTCCCTACAGGTATGCTCGGGAAATGGGCTTTTTGGTATCCCGCAGTCAAAAAAATCTACTTTTCTTTTGCTCGTTCGGAGAAATAGCCTTATCTTTGCACACGCTTATTGGCTTTCCTCGTGAAAGCTGACGCGGCAATAGCTCAGTTGGTAGAGCGCGACCTTGCCAAGGTCGAGGTCGCGGGTCCGAGTCCCGTTTGCCGCTCAAAGAAGTTCTTATTGACTTCCCGGGATTGCCGCAATGGTGGAATTGGTAGACACGAGGGACTTAAAATCCCTTGGCCAGAAAT
>OMVI01000001.1 GCA_900314455.1 uncultured Prevotella sp.
ACTAAATTGCTGATACAGAACAACTAAGCAAAATACGATGTCAAAGTTGGGTTAAAGGTGAATTGAGTTGGTTCAGGATAAAGTTCATTCATCGCCGGGAATATTTCCCATTCGGTTATTGGTTGTATTGAGTAACAGGTCTGCCGGTTCCTGCTTTTATTTTTCCCCGAATATTATTTCTTTTCAAAGTGCTGGTAGTCCTTCGAATACCTCCAACTGCCACCCCACGTGAAGCCGTGCGCTACAAACAAACGGTAGAGCAAATCTCCCTTGTGAATGGTGTATGCGTATGATTTACTTCTGTCGGCATACCTCTTTGCCGTTGCAGGCATAATCTCTTTCCGACCGTTGCGTGTTCTGACAAAGGGATTGTATAATGTATTGATGTCGACAGCTTTACCAAGCGAATGCTTCGACAGCGACCGCGTTCCGGGAACATTGCGATAGTTGAAGCACGAAGTATTGTTAGCGCGCATCGACAACTCGTCGTCGGCGTTATAGTCGTCTACGAGTTGAATGCGCTCTATTGGGTATTTTGCCTTATAAAGTTGTCTGAAAATGTCAACAAGGTCGTTGGCAATAGCCTTGTTGCATACCATTTCGCCCGTCAGCGTGCGTCCGCTGGCATCTCGGTGCAGAAGTCGGAGGTAACGAAGGTCACTCCGTTTAATGTATGGATTGTCATGAAACGACTTCCCGTTCATGCGCTTGAAGACGTCGTCCGGTATTTGCATAGCTTTGAAACAGTTGTCAATGCCTATTTCAGCTACATCCTTGTCCGTCAGTACCTGTCCCGCATGCCACTGCCGCTCCTTCGGCAATACAGCTCCGGTATTTGAATGATAGCTTATAGATGATGAAACGTTTTGCGGTTGCTCAGCTACGTTCCTTCTCTCTTGTCTCTGGCATTGTGCCATCACCGGAACAAGCATCGCCATCACAACCACATATATCTCCTTCCTCCCCATCATCTATCTTTTATCCATCGTTCTTCACTCTTCCTTCTTTCCTCTTCACTTCTTCAGCGCTGCCTCAATTTCATCGAAACGCTTGCGAAGGATTTCTATCTCGCCGGTGATAGTGTCAGGGGTGAATTCCTTAAGGTCACCATTCTCAAAACGTATCTCGCGGAGCTTCTCAAGTGATGTGTGAAGTGCCTCGCGCAGCGATTCTAACTGCATCAATGTGTTCTTGTCCATAACTGCTGAAATCTTTAATAACTACTATTTTATAAAACTCGTTGCAAAGTTACGGCTTTTTTCTTGTGAAACAAAGACAAATTGAAATAAATAACATTCACTCTTCACTAAATCCCATTTAAAGCGATATAAACAAAAAAGGCCCGGATGTCTCCGTGCCTTCTATATATAATTGATGTGTATTGGCTTACTTAACCTGTACAACCAAATACTTGCTTGTGCTCCAGAACGAATCCGGGTCGCTGATGCGCAGGACATACTGACCGTTGGTATCCTTCTGCAGAGAGTAACTGTTTGTCGGGTGGTTGGTGAGTACCTTAGCCGACTTTGAGTACAGTTTAATCTCCTTGTTTACGCGGATGTCAATCTTCGTGAAGTAGTTACGGTTGAAGCCCTCACGCAGTACCTTGCCGCCGCTGAGAATATTCTGAGCCTTCAGCTCTTTCTTAGTACCGAAAACATACCATGCCGTGTTCAGTTGCTTGTCCTGTGTGCTGATTGTCTGTGCCTTTTCCGTATTGTCGCTCAGCAGGCGTTCCTTCTCCTGAGTAAGGTTCTGCTTGTCGGTATTCAAGTTCTTTACACTTGTATTGAGGCTTGCCACATCGCTGTTCAGACCGTCGATGGTCTCGTCAAGTTCAGCAATATGGATGTTCTTAGCCTGCAACTCAGCGCGGAGCTTCTTCAACTCGTTGTCCTTCTGTACCAACTGACCCTGAAGTCTCTGTATAGCTTTTGTCATCTGGTCACCCTTGAAACCGGTTTCACGCAACTGGTCCTGCAACTTCTTGATGAGTTCGCGGTTCTCCTTCATGCGTTGTGCAATGAATTCGATGTTCTCCTTTATGACAGCACCCTTGTCAGAGCCCTCGCCGTCCTTGGCAACGGTGACACGGTTTTCTGCCGCATTGATATCGGCAAAGCCCTGCTGAATATCATTCAGCGTTCCCATCATATCATTGATTTCGTTGTCGCGTGCCTGGATAATAGAACGCAGGGAGTCGTTTTGCAGGTCTGCGGGATTTGTCTTCTGTCCAGAGTTGCAACCTACCAGTGCTAGTACTGCGCATGTTGCCAATAGAATAACCTTCTTCATATCTTTAATACCTTTTGTTTTGTTTCTCTTTTTACTTATCATCGCCGATTATCGCTTATCCTCGCCTTTCTTCTCTTCTTTCTTCCCAGCCGCTACAACCACGAACTCTCCTCGTGGAGCAGTCCCTTGGAAGTGAGCCAAGACTTCTGCGATGGTACCGCGGACGCTCTCCTCATGTATCTTAGAAATCTCGCGGCAACAGCTAACTTGTCTGTCTTCGCCGAAGACCTCTTTCATCTGCTCCAAGAGTTTAACGACACGGTAAGGCGACTCGTAGAATATCATTGTCCGTTCCTCGTCGGCAAGAGCCTCAAGGCGGGACATGCGACCTTTCTTCTGTGGCAGAAATCCTTCGAAGCAGAACCTGTCGCAAGGCAGTCCGCTGGAGACAAGCGCCGGAACGAAAGCCGTTGCGCCCGGCAGCGTCTGCACCGTAATGCCTGCTGCTATAGCCTCCCGTGCGAGGAAGAACCCGGGGTCGCTGATGCCCGGTGTACCGGCATCGCTTATCAGCGCTATCGTCTCGCCGCCTTTCAGTCGTTCCACGATGCCTGCTGACGTGCCGTGCTCATTGAACTTGTGGTGCGCCATCAGGTGGTTGTGGATGTCGAAATGTTTCAACAGAATGCCTGACGTACGTGTGTCCTCGCATAGCACGAGGTCTGCCTCCTTCAGTATTCGGATGGCTCGCAACGTCATGTCTTCCATATTGCCCACAGGTGTCGGCACAAGATACAATATTCCCATAGTCGTCGACAAAGTTAAGCCAAACAAATGTAACCGCAAAACTTATTATGCTTTTTTTACAAATGATTTTAAAAATGAAAATATTATCCCTTGTTTTGCCGTTAATAGCGGAATTTATTATAAATTTGCAATTACGTTTTAAAGCACATATAATGACAACCAACGATACAGTACATGGTGAGAAGCGCGGCTATGGCCGCATAGAGGTAATTTGTGGAAGCATGTTCTCCGGAAAGACGGAGGAACTGATACGCCGTATGAAGCGGGCGAAGTTCGCCAAGCAGCGTGTCGGCATCTTCAAACCGTCCATCGATACACGCTATAGTGAGGACGATGTGGTGAGCCACGACCACAATGTTATAACTTCCACGCCTGTCGACTCTTCACCTGCAATATTGTTGTTGTCAAGCGATTTGGATGTTGTTGGCATCGACGAGGCACAATTCTTCGATGAAGGACTCGTCAATGTCTGCAACGAACTCGCCAACCGTGGCACTCGTGTCATCGTTGCCGGTCTTGATATGGACTACAAGGGTGTTCCCTTCGGTCCTATCCCCGCCCTTTGTGCTGTTGCCGACGAGGTCACAAAGGTTCATGCCATCTGTGTTCGCTGTGGTGCCTTGGCCTACATCAGCCACCGCATCGTCCCTGGCGACCGCCGCGTCCTCATCGGCGAGCAGCAGGAGTACGAACCCCTTTGCCGCGACTGCTACGAAAAGGCAATGAAAGAAGCTAAGCACTAGCGCATTCAGAATAGCTCCTTACATCCAGCCCGTTCAGTATGCTTCTGCGTTGCAGAAGCCTCAATATAAAGAATATGGAAAAAGAAAATAACACCCACCAAAGTAATCAACATCCTTCCCTTGGGGAAGGCTTGGATAGGACATCGAATTTTGACAGGACGCCCACCCCCATCACCTTCGACCGCTTCATCCGCTGGGCACTTGTAGCCCTTGGGGTTGTGGTAGTGTTCCTGATTGTCAACTATCTGTCAGGCGTACTGCTACCGTTCTTCATTGCATGGCTGCTTGCCTACCTGTTGTATCCTATTGTCAAGTTTGTGCAGTACAAGCTTCATGTCCCTACACGTCCGCTGTCGATAATCGTCACATTGATATTCGTAGGTGCGGTTGTCGGAGGCATCATCTTGCTTATCATACCACCGATGATAGACCAGTTCGGGAAGTTCGGCACCGTCCTCACCCGTTACGTCCACGAGACCACCCACACCAACAGTATCTCGCGTGTCATAAAGGAATGGATAATTACTAATCAGGCTCAGATAGAGCATTTCCTGAAGAGTCCTGATTTCACCGCCACCTTGAAGTCGGCGATGCCAAAGGTCTTCTCTGTTGTCGGTCAGACCGCCAGCGTCATCATATCGATTGTCGCCTCCTGCATCACATTATTATACATGTTCTTCATATTGATGGATTATGAGTATCTTACAACAAACTGGATACGCATATTTCCGAAGAAGTCGCGTCCTTTCTGGCACGAACTCGCAGGTGATGTCGAGAACGCCCTCAATAGTTATATCCGTGGACAGGGCACTGTAGCTCTTATCATGGCATGCCTCTTCT
This sequence comes from uncultured Prevotella sp., assembly GCA_900314455.1. Classification (GTDB taxonomy): domain Bacteria; phylum Bacteroidota; class Bacteroidia; order Bacteroidales; family Bacteroidaceae; genus Prevotella. The sequence continues at coordinate 4,626 of OMVI01000001.1, forward strand.
GTATTGGCTTCACCATTATCGGTTTCCCGATGGCAATAGGTCTCGGCATCCTCATTGGCATCCTCGACTTAGTGCCGTACCTCCACACCTTTGCCCTCATTCCGACGGCGTTCCTTGCCGGGCTGAAAGCTGCCGACACAGGAGAGAACTTCTGGATAATCTTCGGCTCTGCAGTCCTCGTGTTTATCGTAGTTCAGATTATCATCGATATGGTGGTGACCCCGAAGGTAATGGGAAAGGCAATGGGCTTGAACCCAGCCATCCTCCTTTTGTCACTCTCAGTGTGGGGTGCTCTCCTCGGTTTCATCGGACTTATCATCGCCCTTCCGCTCACCACCATTATCATCGCTTACTGGAAACGCTATGTTACAAAGGAAGACAGTTCCTCACCAAGCCTCCCCAAAGGGGAGAATGTTTAAACACCTAAAGTATCCTTGTGTAGATGGCTATGCTCCAGGAGGCCTGCGGTAACTAAACATCCTCCCCTTTGGGGAGGCTTGGAGAGGTCATGGGAAAGGCATGGTTAGGCTCTACTTTTACTTTGCTTTCACCTCATTCACCAGCTCCTTGCCACCAAGGAAGTCCTTGATGTTCTGCAGCGTCGTGGTGGCAATGTTATGCAATGCCTCACGGGTGAAGAAAGCCTGATGCGATGTCACGATGACATTCGGCATCATAAGCAGCAGGGCAAGGTCATCATCATTTATCATGCGGTCGGAGTGGTCCTCATAGAAGTACTTCGCCTCCTCCTCATAGACATCAAGACCGGCAGAGCCGACCTTACCTGAGCGCAGACCCTTTATCAAATCCTCTGTGCGAATCAGTTTGCCACGTCCCGTGTTGATAATCATCACGCCCGGCTTCATGGCGTCAATGGCATCCTTGTCAATCATGTGGAGAGTCTCCAGCGTCAGCGGGCAGTGAAGCGAGATGATATCACTGTTGGCATACAGCTCCGGTAAATCAACCATCTTGACATCATGTTCCTTTGCAAACTTCATGTCTGGGTATTTATCGTAAGCAAGCACGTTCATACCGAAGCCCTTCAGAATTTTTACCAGTTCCTTTGCGATACGGCCAAGACCAATGACACCAGCAGTCTTGCCATACATATCGAAGCCGAGAAGACCCGACAGGCGGAAGTTACCTTCACGTGTACGCTGTGTTGAGCGGTACACCTTGCGGTTCAGCGACAGCATCAGCGTCACGGCATATTCTGCCACGGCATGCGGTGAATAAGCAGGCACGCGAACAACCTTTATCTTGCCATTTGCGGCATTGAGGTCGACATTGTTGAAACCGGCACAGCGCAATGCCACCAGTTTCACTCCGTTCTTGGCGAGCCCGTCGATGACATCGGCATTAATCTCATCGTTGACGAAGACACAGACAACATCCTTGCCCTTTGTCAGCTCGATGGAGTTCATCGACAAACGCTCTTTATAATAATGTATCTCGTAACCGAAATCCTTGTTCCATGTGTCGAACGACTCACGGTCGTAACTGTGTGCGTCAAAGAATGCAATTTTCGTCATAGTAGTATCTATTTAAATGTTTTTGGGCAAAGGTAATAAAAAACCATCAGACAGCAAAGCTTTATAGAATAAAAAGCAAAGCCTCCCCAAGCCTCCCTTTGGGGGAGGCTTGGGGAG
>OMVI01000083.1 GCA_900314455.1 uncultured Prevotella sp.
GGCTACCATAGATGGCTGTTGCAGATGCGTCCTTCAAAACGGTGAAAGACTCGATGTCCTGAGGGTTAACCATACTCAGAGGGTTCGACAATCCCTTAATACCGTTGTTATCCATGATTACACCATCGATAACAACAAGAGGGTCGTTTGATGCTGACAGTGACGAACCACCACGAATACGAATGGTTGCGCCGCTACCAGGAGTACCACCGGCGGTCGTTACGTTCACACCGGCAATCTTACCCTGAATCATGTCCTGGGCGTTGGTTTCAAGACCGTGGTTCTTAGCATCCGGGTTGATGGCTATTACCGAACCGGTGAGGTCTTGCTTCTTGGCGACACCGTAACCGATGACGACAACCTCGTTAAGAGCCTTGGTGTCTTCCTGAAGGGTTACGACGACATTCTTTGCCGCAGAGACTTTCTGTGAAACATATCCTACATAGGATATTGTAAGCGTAGAGCCTGATGGTGCTTCAAGGGTAAAGTTACCGTCGAGGTCACTGATAGCTCCGCCCGTCGTACCGTCGACGCGGACTGTTGCACCAATGATAGGCTCGCCTGTAGCAGCATCCTTGACGTTACCATTGACAGTGATGTTCTGTGCAAAGGCTCCGAGGGACAGGATTAATCCGCATATCAATGCGAACAACCTGACAGGGAATTTGAAATTTGCCTGCTTCATCATTCAAAAAAATTAAGTTAGTTATTAGTATATTAATATAATATGTATTTTATTTCTACGTTATTGTCGTACATCAGTGTTGCCTTGGTGTTGCCTTGATTTTATCTGGCAACTTTTGACAATTGCAAAGTTAAACCGATTATGGATTATTTTGCATTTTTTTTAGGTTAAAAGTTGAAATCACGTGTGCAAACGGTTGCACGTCGTTTACACTCGAAACAAAAGTCAAATACTAACATTATTCATTTTTATTAGATAAATTTGCACTCGAACACAGACCTAAATGTGAGCATGAATGAAAACCATCCCATAACGATGAAGGACATCGCGACTGCCCTTGGTGTATCGGTAGCCACTGTTAGCCGTGCGCTTAAGGACAGCCCCCGTATTTCCGAAGAGAAACGGCACATGATACAGAACTATGCCGCCAAGCACAACTTCCTGCCCAATATGATAGCAGAGTCGTTGCGCAAGAGCCGTGTGCAACCGGTCAAGATTATCGGTGTCATCGTTCCCCAGTTTATACATTATTACTTTGAAAGCATCCTCGTCGGCATAGAGGAGGAAGCTTCACGCCGCGGCTACCGCATCATGGTGGCACAGAGCGACGAAAAGTACGAGCGTGAGGTTGCCATCTGCAACTCGTTTTATGCCAACAAGTGCTGCGGCATAATCGTCTCGCAAGCCAAGAACACTACAAAGTATGACCATTTCCAGAAGCTTATAGACATGGGAATTCCCCTTGTCTTCTACGATAGAATATGCACGGGCGTCAACGCCAGCCGTGTAGTCGTCGACGATTACATGGGAGCCTACACAGCAGTTACCCATCTCATCGACACGGGATGCCGTCGCATAGCCTACTACGGAATGCCGCTCTCGCTGGAGATAAGCAAGAACCGCTACAACGGTTACCGTGACGCACTGCTCAAGAACGGCTTGCAGCCCCGAGAGGAATGGATTCGCGTTTGCGACAACCGTGCCGACGCCGAGCAGATAACTCCGGAGATACTGTCGCAGGAAGAGATTCCCGATGCATTCTTCGCCATCAACGACGATACCGCAATCGGCATACTCTACTCTGCAAAGCGCATGGGCTACCGCATCCCTGATGATATTTCAATATGCGGTTTCACCAACGGCGAACGTGCCGTAGCCTGCGACCCAATGCTGACAACTATCGACCAACGTGGTGTCAACGTAGGCGAGGAAGCCGCCAACATTCTCATCGACCAGGTAGAGGGCGGAATTCCGAAGGACAAGATAGTCCGCCGCGTCGTCCGCACCCGCCTCGTCGTCCGCGGCACCACCCGCTAACGGCCCTCCCCGCCGCTCCCAACCAACGGCAAGCAGCCCGGTCTGCGGCACTTAATTCCCCTCACCCCACCGTTCAGTTTGCTCCTGCGCCGCAGAAGCACCCCGCCTCGCCCCTAATTACGACAATAACGAAAAACAACAATACAATGAAACAAAAACCCGACATGACATTCTGGGGTCTATGGAACCTCAGCTTCGGCTTCTTTGGAGTGCAGATAGCATACGCACTGCAGAGTGCCAACATATCACGCATCTTCGCCACGCTGGGCGCCGACCCGCACAGCCTGAGCTACTTCTGGATACTGCCGCCGCTCATGGGTATCATCGTACAGCCTATCGTCGGCACGTGCTCCGACAAGACGTGGTGCCGTTTCGGCCGCCGCATACCGTACCTCTTCATCGGTGCTGCCGTAGCCGTACTCGTCATGTGCCTGCTGCCTAACAGCGGCTCGTTCGGCATGACCGTCTCCACGGCAATGGTCTTCGGTCTCATCGCTCTGATGTTCCTCGACACATCAATTAATATGGCAATGCAACCGTTCAAGATGCTCGTCGGCGACATGGTCAACGAGAAGCAGAAAGGACTCGCCTATAGCATACAGAGCTTCCTGTGCAACGCCGGCAGTCTCGTCGGATACGTCTTCCCGTTCCTCTTAGCTCTGCTCGGCATTGCCAACACAGCACCGAAGGGAGTCATCCCCGACTCCGTCATCTATAGCTTCTACGTTGGAGCTGCCATCCTCATCCTCTGCGTCATCTACACGGTATGGAAAGTGAAGGAGTGGCCTCCAAAAGAGTATGCCGAGTACAACGGCGCTTCCAAGGAAGTCGCCGAGAAGGAGGAAGGCTCAAGCAACTGGTACGTCCTTCTGAAGAACGCGCCGGCTACATTCTGGAAGGTCGGACTCGTACAGTTCTTCTGCTGGTTCGCCTTTATGTATATGTGGACCTACACCAACGGCACAGTCGCTGCCAACTGTTGGGGAACAACCGACGTAGCCAGCGCAGGCTATCAGGAAGCCGGCAACTGGGTGGGCGTTCTCTTCGCCGTTCAGGCAATAGGTTCCGTCATCTGGGCAGCAGTTCTGCCTCACATCCCGAGCCGTAAGTTTGCCTACGCCTTCAGCCTCATCCTCGGTGGCATCGGCTTCGCTGCTTGTACCTTCATCGACAACCAGTTCGTCCTCTTCATTCCGTTCCTTCTCATCGGCTGCGCCTGGGCTGCAATTCTCTCCATGCCGTTCACCTTCGTCACCAACGCTCTGCAGGGCTACGGCCACATGGGTGCTTACCTCGGGCTCTTCAACGGAACTATCTGCGTGCCGCAGATTGTAGCCGCTGCCATCGGCGGTTCACTGCTTGCCCTCGTCGGTTCGGTACAAAGCCACATGATGATTGTCGCCAGCATAAGCCTCGTTCTCGGTGCAGTTGCCGTCAACTTCATCAAGGAGAAATAAGCAAGATGCAACCGTTTGCATAATTTAACGAAATAATTGTGCAAACGGTTTTTATCTGTGTGCAAAAAAACGATTAACTTTGAAACCAGAATATCAATCTCTGCTATCAACTATTATATTATGATAACCCTCCAATTCAACATCAACTATCGTACTGTCTTCGGTCAGGAACTTGTCCTTAACATAATCGAAGGCGTCGAGCAGGGGGAACAGCGTGTTTCCCAATATCACATGTCATCTTGCGATGGACAAACATGGCAGTACACACTGCATAAGGGTTTTAAGCCCGGCGATAAGATAGACTACTTCTATTCCGTTCATCGTGGCGAAGCCGTGGAGCGCATGGAGTGGCGAATGATTACCCACCGCCTCGAGCTCAACAGCAAGCATGCAACGTCATACGTCGCTTATGACAACTGGGTGGACATCCCAGAAGACTCATATCTCTACACATCGGCATTCACCGAGTGTGTTTCGCCGACAAGGATAGTCCCCGTTTCCATGCAGGACTACAAGCGCACGGTACGCCTCAAGGTTCGTGCGCCACAGCTGCTCAAGGGACAAAGCCTTGCCGTTGCAGGCGAAGGCGACGCTCTCGGCAACTGGATACCGGAGAAGGCTCTTGAGCTTGTTCAGCACAACGACAATGAGTGGATTGTGGACATCGACGCCGACAAGCTCGACAGCAAGCACATGGAGTTCAAGTTCATGATTCTCGACAAGCGGCTCGACTACAAGCCGGTGTGGGAGCGCAGCAACAACCGCACCATTGATGTTGTCGACATTGCCGAAGGAGAAGTAGTCGTCTACTGCATGCAGGAGGCTCAGTTCAACGTCTATCCGCTGAAGCTCGCCGGAACAAACGTACCGGTATTCTCGCTTCGCAGCCGTACAAGTTTCGGCGTTGGCGACTTCGGTGACCTTCGCAAGATGATTGACCTCGTATCGAAGACGCATCAGCGTGTGCTTCAGATTCTTCCGATAAACGATACGACTATCACCCACACATGGACCGACAGCTATCCGTACAGCTGCATCAGCATTTTCGCATTGCATCCGCAGTATGCCGACTTCACTCTTCTGCCGCCGATTGCCGACAAGAAGACACGCGAGAAGTTCGAAAAGTTGCGCAAGGAACTTAACGCTCTGCCGCAAATCGACTACGAGCGTGTGAACAATGCCAAGACTGAATACCTGCACATCATCTTCGAACAGGAGGAAAAGAAGGTGCTTGCATCGCAGAAGTTCAAGGAGTTCTTCCACGAGACGGAGCAATGGCTCGTGCCGTATGCCGAGTATTGCTACCTTCGCGACACCAACGGCACTGCCGACTTCACGAAGTGGCCGGACCATAATCTGTGGGACGAAGCCGACCGCAAGGCTCTGTCGTCACCGCGCTCGAAGGCTTATCATGAGGTAAGCTTCTATTATTTCGAACAATACATACTTAATACACAGATGTCGGACGTCCACGACTATGCTCGTCAGCACGGCGTAATCCTCAAGGGCGACATTCCTATCGGAGTCAACCGCTATGGCTGCGATGTATGGTCGGAGCCACGCTACTTCAACCTCAACGGTCAGGCAGGAGCGCCACCTGACGCTTTCTCAACGAACGGACAGAACTGGGGCTTTCCGACTTATAACTGGGACGAGATGATAAAGGACGGCTGCCGCTGGTGGGTACGCCGTTTCCAGAACATGGCGAAGTTCTTCGACGCCTACCGCATCGACCACGTCCTCGGCTTCTTCCGCATTTGGGAGATACCTATCGATGCCGTTCACGGACTGCTCGGACAGTTCCAGCCGGCACTCGGCATGACACGCGAGGAGGTCGAAGGCTACGGACTCCACTGGCAGGAGGAGCTCTTCACTACTCCGTTCATCACCGACTGGGTACTTGACAGAATGTTCGGCGACCGCGCTCAGCTCGTCCGCGACAACTACATTGAGCCGAAGGGCGGGCAGTACTATCGCATGCGTCCGCAGTTCGACACGCAGCGCAAGGTGGAGGCTTACTTCGCAGACATCAACGCAAAGCTTCAGAAGGAAGCCGACGCCAGTAAGGACGAGGACCGCAAGAAGGCAATCGCCGAGGAGATAAAGCAAAACGACAACCTGCGCGACGGACTGTACGCCCTCATCAGCGACGTCCTCTTCGTGCGCGACCATAAGGACGAAAACAAGTTCCACCCGCGCATCTCCGTGCAGTACGACTTCGTCTTCGAAAGCCTGTATGACAGCGACAAGGCTATCTTCAACCGTCTGTACAATGATTATTATTATCATCGCAACAACCAGTTCTGGTATCGTGAGGCAATGAAGAAACTACCGCGCCTCGTCAACGCAACACGCATGCTCGTCTGCGCCGAGGACTTGGGCATGGTGCCCGACTGCGTGGCATGGGTGATGAACGAACTGAAGATTCTCAGCCTCGAGATACAGAGTATGCCGAAGGACCCACACGTACGCTTCGGTCATCTGTCACGCAACCCGTACCGCTCCGTTTGCACTATTTCGTCGCACGACACACCGACGCTCCGCCAGTGGTGGGACGAGGACTACGAGCGCACGCAGGCTTACTATGGCGAAATGCTCTACCGTCAGGGACCGGCTCCGCACCCGCTGCCAGGCTGGCTCGCACGCGACATCGTCAGCCGTCACCTCACGTCGCCGTCGATGCTCTGCATAATAACAATACAGGACTGGCTCGCCATCGACGAGAAGCTCCGCCTTCCGGACGAGAATGCCGAGCGCATCAATGTGCCTGCCAACCCGCACCACTACTGGCGCTACCGCATGCACCTCAACATCGAGGACCTCATCGACAACAGCGACTTCGTTGCCAACATCTCCGAGCTCGTTGTCCAGTCCGGTCGCAAGTAGCCTATTATCCACCGTTGGGTGTGCCTCTGCGTCACAGAGGCCCCTCGGTTTCTACCCCTCAATATCAACAACCAAGCAAACCAATGAAAAAGCTACAACTATTCATTGCGGCGCTCGCCCTTCCGCTCATAGCTGCCGCACAGACAGTCAAGTCACCTGATGGCAACATAGCCGTCACGTTCTCACTCACCGGCAATGGTGTCCCGACCTACGAGATGAAATACAAGAACCGCGAGGTCGTCAAGCCTAGCCGCCTCGGTCTCGAACTCGCCAAGGACAAGCACGCCAGCAAGGGCTTCCATGAGACCTCGCTCCTCGACGGTTTCACCATCGCTGACACCCATACATCGACTTTCGACGAGACGTGGACACCGGTCTGGGGACAGTACAGCAAGATTCGCAACAACTACAACGAGCTCGCCGTCAACCTCTATCAGCCATCGGCAAGCCGCAAGATGACCATCCGTTTCCGTGTCTACAACGTCGGCATGGGCTTCCGCTACGAGTTCCCGCAGCAGGACTCCCTCACCTACTTCGTCATCAAGGACGAACGCTCCGAGTTTGCTATGGCCGGTGACCACACCGCTTGGTGGTTACCGGGCGACTACGACACGCAGGAGCAGGAGACGCAGGAGTCGAAGCTCTCTGAGATACGCTCGCGCTTCCACGATGCCGTCAACTGGACAAACTCGTCAGTGGCTGTCTTCTCGCCGACCGGTGTGCAGACATCTTTGCAGATGAAGACCGCCGACGGACTGTACATCAACATCCACGAGGCTGCATGTCTCGACTACTCCACCATGCACCTGAACCTCAACGACACGACGATGACGTTCACATCATGGCTCACCCCTGACGCCACCGGCATGAAGGGATATATGCAGACACCGTGCCAGTCGCCGTGGCGCACCGTTGCCGTAAGCGATGACGCACGCGACATGCTCGGCGATGCCAACTCGATGATTTACAACCTCAACGAGCCTTGCAAACTCAAGGACACCAGCTGGATACACCCGACGAAGTTCTGCGGTGTTTGGTGGGAGATGATTGTCGGCAACCAGTCATGGAACTACACCGACGAATATCCATCCATCAAGTTGAACACTATCGACTGGAGCAAGGCAAAGCCTAACGGACGCCACGGTGCCAACAACACTGAGGTGCGCCGCTACATCGACTTCGCTGCCGAAAACGGTATTAGCGAGGTTCTCGTCGAAGGATGGAACGTCGGATGGGAAGACTGGGCAAACCACTGGAAGGAGGACGTCTTCGACTTCGTCACTCCATACCCTGACTTCGACATCAAGGCTCTCAACGACTATGCTCACTCTAAAGGCGTAAAACTGCTGATGCACAACGAGACTTCATCGAGCACTCGCAACTATGAGCGCCACCTCGAGTCGGCTCTCAACCTGATGAACAAATACGGCTACGACGCCGTGAAGACGGGCTACGTAGGCGATATCATCCCACGTGGCGACCACCACTTCTCGCAGGCTATGAACAACCACTACCAGTACGTTGTCGAACAAGCAGCAAAGCATCATATAATGGTAGACGCCCACGAGGCAACACGTCCTACCGGAATTGGCCGCACATGGCCTAACTACGTTGCCAACGAGAGTGCTCGCGGAGGTGAGTACGAGGCATTCGGCGGCAGCTATCCTAACCACACCGTCATCCTGCCGTTCACCCGCCTGCAAGGTGGTCCGATGGACTACACGCCGGGCATCCTCGAGACTCAGTTGAAGACATGGAGCAGCAACACATCATACGTTCACACGACCCTCGTTGGTCAGCTCGCTCTCTACCTCGTCATGTGGGGACCGGTGCAGATGGCTGCCGACCTGCCTGAGAACTACGCCAAGTACAAGGACGCCTTCCAGTTCATCAAGGATGTTGCCATCGACTGGGACGACTCCAAGTACCTTGAGGCAGAGCCTGCCCGCTACATCACCGTGGCACGCAAGGCAAAAGGCAAGGCCGACTGGTTCGTTGGCGGCAAGTGCGATGAGCACGGACACAACGCCGTCGTCAAGCTCGACTTCCTCGACAAGGGCCGCACATACGACGCCACTATTTACGCTGACGCCAAGGGTGCCGACTACAAGACGAACCCGAAGGCTTACGTTATCACCCACCGCAAGGTACGCCGTGGCGACGTGCTGAAGCTCACCGAGGCTCCTGGTGGCGGCTTCGCCATCTCCCTCTTCGCCAAGTAGTCCCTACTCAGCCCACACAGCAGGGCTTCCACCCCAAGCCCTGCTTGCCCCGCACCCCTCCCGTTCGGTGTGCTTCTGCGTCACAGAAGTTCCCCTCTTCCCTTAACACTCAATAACAATGAAAAGAATCCTAGCAATAATAGCAACAGCACTTATCGCAATGACAATGAGCGCACAAGTGAAAATCAGCCGCATAGACCCAACGGACTGGTACGTCGGCATGAAGGACCCGACGCTACAGCTGATGGTCTACGGCAAGGACATCAGCACCGCCGGCGTCACCACCGACTATCCGGGCGTCACCGTGGACTCCATCGTCCGCCCCGACTCGCCGAACTATATCTTCGTGTACCTGAACCTCGGGACTGCGAAGCCGGGCACCATGCACCTGACATTCACCAACGGCGGCAAGAAGCGCACCGTTGACTACATGCTGAAAGCACGCCAGCACGACGCTGCTGAGCACCGTGGCTTCACGAATGCCGATGTGCTGTACCTGCTCATGCCGGACCGCTTCGCCAACGGCAACCCGAAGAACGATGTCGTAAAGGGTATGCGCGACGAGCACTGCGACCGCAACTATCCGTCGCTGCGGCATGGCGGCGACCTCGAAGGCATTGCCCAGCACCTCGACTACTTCACCGAGTTGGGTGTCACCGCCCTGTGGTTCACGCCAATACTCGAGAACAACTGGCCTGCCGACAAGACACAGAACAGCTCGTACCACGGCTATGCCACCACCGATTATTATAAGGTTGATGCACGCTTCGGCACTAACGCCGAGTACGTCAGCCTCATCGAGAAGTGTCACCAAAAGGGACTGAAGGTTGTCATGGACATGATATTCAATCATTGCAGCGATTATCACCCTTGGAACATCGACCCACCGATGAAGGACTGGTTCAACAACCCCAACTACAGATTGCAGACGAGCTATAAGCTGACGCCGGTTCTCGACCCGTATGCCTCAAAAGTCGACAAGCGGGAGACTACCGACGGATGGTTCGTCAGCTCAATGCCGGATTTGAACCAGCGCAACCCTCACGTCATTCGCTATCTCATTCAGAACAGTGAGTGGTGGATAGAGACCGCCAACATCGACGGCATCCGCATGGACACTTACCCGTATGCCGACCGCGATGCTATGGCTCTGTGGATGAAGACCCTCGACACGGAGTACCCCAACTTCAACACCGTTGGCGAGACGTGGGTCACGGAGCCTGCTTACACGGCTTCATGGCAGAAGGACTCGAAGTTGCAAGAGAAGAACTCATACCTGAAGACGGTCATGGACTTCTCGTTCTACGATAAGTTGAACCAGGCCAAGCATGAGGAGACTGACGACTGGTGGAAGGGCTTCAATCGCATCTACAACTCGCTGTGCTACGACTACCTCTACCCCAACCCGAAGAGTGTGCTGGCGTTTATCGATAACCACGACACTGACCGCTTCCTTGGCAACACTAAGGACTCGACGATGCTGAAGCAGGCATTGGCTCTGCTGCTGACCATCAAGCGCACGCCGCAGCTCTACTACGGTACGGAGGTACTGATGAACGGCACCAAGGATGTCACCGACGGCAATGTCCGCAAGGACTTCCCGGGTGGTTTCCCCGGCGACAAGCACAACTGCTTCACAAGTGAGGGACGCACGGCAGCCGAGAATGGTATGTTCGACTGGACATCCCGTCTGCTCCACTGGCGTCAGGGTAACGATGTCATCATCAACGGCACTCAGACGCAGTTCATCCCATACAAAGGCGTTTACGTCATCGCACGTCAGCATGCCGGCAAGTCGGTAATGACAATCCTCAACGGTAAGCGCTCCGACAACAAGCTCGCCGTGGCGCGTTACGCCGAGATAATCGGACAGCATACCACCGCCCGTGATGTCCTCACCGGTGCGACCGTCGATTTGACCCACGACATTCCGCTCACTCAGCGGCAGGCCCTCATCATCGAGTTCTGATTACGGAATCATTCTGTTCTACATTATTTATAAAATCCTCACACGGATATTAAAGATTTTAAAGATGTCGGCTCCGCCGATTACTCTTATGCACGATGTGTGTAGCGACTGACGTAAGCCATCTTTTAAATCTTTAAAATCCGTGTGAATACTGTAACTATGATGTTGTCTCTGTCTGGATTTTTCCTTTTCAGTTTTTATTGATTTCGTCTCGGTAGTCCATTGATTGTCAGTGCGGTAGCGAAAGGGCAGGTTGGGGCTTCTGAAACCTTAGCTTTTAGACGGTCAAAGGTCAACTATTGAAGTGCAAAAGATAAGCTTTTGCGAGCCAATTCGGCAACTTCCGCTTTGCTGTAAACATTTCTTACGAATTCCATCCCGCAGATGGTTGCTACTTTGGAAGCATATACATAATCTTATATGCTTATTCATAAACGTCCAAACCGTTTATAAAAGAAAAGAGACAAATCATGCGCTTCGCGCTGAAAACCGCCGATTCCACTTCGTCCAGTCGTATGTTTTCCAATCCATTAAATCTTTAATTTCCGTGCGAGAATAATATGGATAATTGCCGAGAAGAAAATAAATATTTATGTGGCGTGCGTTTTTTTCGATATTAATCATTATCTTTGCATGTGCTTGATAGAGTTATAGACTTGATAGACTTAATAGACTCAAGGACTTACGTTGCCTGTAATAATCAGTCATACGAAGTTCCAGTATTTCAATGACCATCTCGGACGTGAGGAAACCGACGAGCTGATACGCAAGGGGATGACGCAGGTGTCGCTCGACTACATTCGTGACAACACCACTTGCAAAAATGTCCACTCCAGTCAGTTGCTCCACAACCTCGTGCGTCATTGGCAGGAGCAGGTCGAGACCGATGCCAGTGCACCGCTCTACAGTCCTGTTGCTGATGTGTACATTAAGATTCTCAATGCCCAGCGCGATTATCTCTACAAGCTCAACAAGGAGAACCCGAACATCGACGAGGACATCATCCGGCATTAACAGTATCGCATCGACCTTGAGGAAGAGCGGCTGAAGAACGATTGAACGATTGAAATATTGAACGAATGAACAAATGAAACATTCTCCCCTCCGTTCGGAGGGGTTTGGGGAGGTTCACTATGAAGAATACAAATACTAAGAAGCCACGGAAGAAGAAGGATTTCTTCGAGCGGTTTGGCATACCACATTTCGACATGGCGGCGTTGGAACGCGATGTTGAGGCTGACGACGAACTCGACGACGGAGAGCCCGCAATGCGCTCATGCCCCTATTGCGGCAGTGCCAA
>OMVI01000086.1 GCA_900314455.1 uncultured Prevotella sp.
AGGTATCCCGTTTTTTTCAAACTCGCAAATCTTTTCGAAACTATTTTTTAAAAAGAATGAAAATTTTCGGAAACCTTTACAAAATGAACTTTTTATTGGTACACATCCATTATTCCATTGCTATCATCGTTGTCGCTTGTAGCACAGAAATCGAAATCTTTCGGAATGTCGAATTTAGCATTCTTATCATAACCGAGAGACTTATCAGCATAAATCTGCTGCATGTAGTATGCCCAAACTGGAAGTGCCATAGTAGCGCCTTGTCCCATGCTCGTCACGTCAAAGTGTATATCGCGGTCCTCACCGCCTACCCAGCATCCGCTGACAAGCTTAGGAGTAATACCCAGGAACCATCCATCAGAGTTGTTGTTAGTAGTTCCGGTCTTACCGCCGATATCACCAGTAAGTCCATATCCACGCAACCTGCTTGCCGTACCACCGTTAACAACTGCACGAAGCATATCAATCATGCGATAGGCATTATCCTCACTGATGACCTCATTCATGAGAGGCTGGAACTGAGCGATAACATTTCCATGACTATCCTCGATACGAGTGACAAACATAGGCGCACATCTGATTCCATGGTTAGCAAAGGTCGTATAGGCACTAACCATCTCACCGACCGAGACCTCACAAGGACCGAGACAAAGTACAGGCGATACATTCTTGTCGATGTCTGGGTTGTTCAATCCGAAATCATGCAAGATAGAAACGAACTGCTGAGGTCCGAGTTGAGTTATGAGCGCTGCCGACACCCAGTTGTTAGAGTGTTGCAATCCCCATCTCAGAGGAACCATAGCCCCGTATGCCGCCCGGCTTCCGTTTCTTGGCATCCATCCACCATAGTTACGCTGTACATTTTTAATAGTAGAGCAAGGAGTCATGCCACTCTGCATAGCCAATGCGTACAGGAACGGCTTGATGGTTGAACCTACCTGACGTCGTCCCATCATCACCATATCATACTTGAAGTGGTCGAAATCAATGTCACCGACATACGCCTTCACAGCTCCCGTCTGCGGTTCCATGCTACAGAAAGCCGAACGCAGGAAGCTCTTATAATACATTATAGAATCTATAGGCGTCATGACAGTATCGATTTCCCCATGATACGAGAACAGAGTCATTTCCACCGGTGTACGGAACGAACGCCGTATCTCATCCGCCGACGCTCCGTTTTCCCTCAAAGTGATATACCTTGTGGACTGTCTAATAGTTCTATTCACAATATCCTTAATCTGCTTACGGCTTATAGTCGAAGAGAATGGAGGATATTTCTTATACTTCATACTCAAGTTGAACTGCTGCTGCAAGTATCCGCCGACATGCCTGCGTACAGCATTCTCGGCATACCTCTGCATACGCGTGTCTATTGTAGTGAACACACGCAGACCGTCAGTATATATATTGTAAGGGTCGCCGTTTCTCTTGAAGTTCTTGTTACACCAACCGTAAAGCGGGTCTTCGTCCCAAGCAATGGAGTCGATAACATACTGCCGCTCGTTCCACTTCGGGTAATCGTCGCGTGAAGGCTTCTTAGCCATCATATACAGACGAAGGAACTCACGGAAATAATCAGCAGAACCATCAACGACCTTAGCACGGAACAAATGCTCCGGCACGTCAAGAGGCCTTGCCGAATACTCCTGGTATTCAGCCTCAGTTATATAACCCGAGCGCTTCATCTGCTGCAACACGACATTACGGCGCGACAGACATCTGTCCGGATAGCGATGCGGATTGAACATCGACGGATTCTTACACATTCCGACGAGCGTTGCCGACTCCGTGATATTCAACTGGCGCGGCTCCTTATTAAAATATGTATTGGCTGCATGCTTTATTCCCACCGCATTATTCAGGAAGTCGAAGTAATTGAAATACATTGCGATGATTTCCTCTTTGGTGAAATGCCGCTCCAGCTTGATTGCAATAACCCATTCTATAGGCTTCTGCAACAACCTCTCCAAAGTATTGTGCGCTTTCTCCGAATACAACTGCTTTGCCAGCTGCTGTGTTATCGTAGAGCCACCGCCGGCACTTGCCTGCCCCATGATACCACGCTTTATAACAGCACGGCCAAGTGCAATGAAGTCAATACCGGAATGCTCATAGAAGCGCTCATCCTCCGTTGCCACCAGTGCATGCACCAAATGCGGCGACAGATTATTATAATCCACAGCTACACGGTTAGCCTTATCCAGGTTCCACGTACCAATAAGTTGTCCGTCAGACGAATATACCTGCGAGGCATACTTATCAATAGGATTGGCAAGCTCATCCATATCAGGCATATAACCAATCCATCCGAACCACACCGCAACAAAGAACACGGCAGTGAAACCAATTATAAAGATAAGCGCTCCCCAAAGGAAGTGTACAAAAGTTCTTCTCATGTTAGGTTTATCGATAAAACTTTGCAAAGATAGCAAAACTTCGAAGATTTAAAAAGCAAACAACAAAAAAATTATTCTACGCAGTGATTTTAATCACAAAAAAGCCTTTTTTGGGAAAAAAGCCGTACCTTAGCAGTCGAAAAGACTATAAACTCCCAAACAAAATGAAAAAGCACGATTTTGTGAACATTCAAGACTTGTCCGAAGAACAGCTACTCTACCTCATCAGTATGGCACGGGAATTCGAAAAACATCCTAACCGCGAGCTTCTCAAGGGCAAGGTCATTGCAACGTTGTTCTACGAACCTTCCACCCGCACCCGCCTTAGCTTTGAGACAGCCGCCAACCGTCTCGGAGCCCGCGTGATTGGTTTCACCGACGCAAAGGTATCCAGCGTATCCAAAGGCGAGACCCTCAAGGACACCATCCTTATGGTCAGCAACTACGCCGATGCCATCGCCATGCGCCACTACATAGAGGGAGCCGCCCAGTATGCCAGCGAAGTAGCCCCAGTTCCAATCATCAACGCCGGCGACGGAGCCCACCAGCACCCTTCACAGTGCCTTCTCGACCTCTACACCATCTACCAGACACAAGGCACACTAAACAATCTGAATATCTATCTCGTAGGAGACCTCAAATACGGACGCACCGTCCACTCCCTCATAATGGCAATGCGCCACTTCAACCCGACATTCCACTTCATCGCCCCAAAGGAACTCGCAATGCCGATGGAGTACAAGCTATATTGCAAGCAGCATAATATTAAATATGTGGAGCACTCCGCTTTCAACAACAAAGAGATTGCCGATGCCGACATACTATATATGACTCGCGTACAGAAAGAACGCTTCTCCGACCTCATGGAGTACGAACGCGTAAAGAACGTCTACCGCCTCACCCCTGACATGCTGACCGACGTACGCGACAACATGAAGATACTACACCCGCTGCCACGTGTCAACGAAATTGCATACGAAGTCGATGACAACCCGCACGCCTACTACATCCAGCAGGCAAAGAACGGACTCTATGCCCGCGAGGCAATTTTCTGCTACTGTCTCGGCATCACTCTCGACGATGTAAAGAACGACAAGACTATAATCGACTAACAAACAACTATCACATTCTTAAATCATGTCAAAGAAAGAATTACTGGTGAGTGCCATCGAAAACGGCACCGTCATCGACCACATACCAACAGAGAAGACCTTCCAGGTCGTTAACCTCCTGAAGCTTCAGGAACTTTCGACACCCGTCACCATCGGCTACAACTTCAAGTCGGAAATGATGGACCGCAAGGGAATTATAAAAGTCAGCGATAAATTCTTCACCGACGACGAGATAAATCGCCTCAGCGTCATCGCCCCTAACATCGTCCTCAACACCATCCGCAACTACGAAGTCGTAGAGAAGCGCCGCGTTGAGACCCCTGACGAGCTCCGCGGCATCATCAAGTGCAATAATCCGAAGTGCATAACCAACAACGAGCCGATGGCAACGATATTCAACGTCATCGACAAAGCCCACGGTATCGTGAAGTGCCATTACTGCGACAAGGAGCAGCAGATAGACAAGGTAGAATTGTGCTGAAAGACTTGGTAAATCGGAATAAATAAAGTACTTTTGCAATCAAATTGAAACAAGCAGCATAAACATCACAAATCAAATAACACACACAATGAGAAGAGACACCGAGATTTTCGACCTCATAGAGGAAGAACACCAGCGCCAGCTGCGCGGAATGGAACTTATCGCCTCTGAGAACTTCGTCAGCGACGAGGTAATGCAAGCCATGGGCTCCTATCTAACGAACAAATATGCCGAAGGCTACCCCGGCAAGCGCTACTATGGCGGCTGCCAGGTCGTCGACAAGGTAGAGACTCTCGCCATCGAAAGAGTGAAGAAGCTCTTCGGCGCTGAGTATGCCAACGTGCAGCCACACTCCGGAGCACAGGCAAACCAGGCTGTTCTGCTCGCCGTTCTGAACCCGGGCGACACATTCATGGGCCTCGACCTCGACCAGGGCGGACACCTTTCACACGGCAGCTCTGTCAACACATCGGGCATTCTGTACCATCACATTGGCTACACGCTCAACCGTGAGACCGGTCGCGTCGACTACGACGAGATGGAACGTCTCGCACTCGAGAACAAGCCGAAGCTCATCATCGGCGGTGGCTCTGCCTACAGCCGTGAGTGGGACTACGAGCGCATGCGCAAAATTGCCGACGAGGTAGGCGCAATCCTCATGATTGACATGGCACACCCAGCCGGACTCATCGCAGCCGGACTGCTCAAGAACCCTGTCAAGTATGCACATATCGTTACGACGACAACACATAAGACCCTTCGTGGTCCTCGTGGCGGAGTCATTCTCATAGGTAAGGACTTCGACAATCCATGGGGCAAGACGACAAAGAAAGGCGTTATCAAGAAGATGAGTACCCTCATCAACTCAGCAGTGTTCCCAGGCAACCAGGGTGGACCTCTCGAGCACGTCATCGCTGCCAAGGCTGTCGGCTTCGGCGAGAACCTTGAACCGAGTTGGAAAGAGTACGCCACACAGGTCAAGAAGAACGCTGCCGTTCTGGCACAGGACCTCATCGACCGTGGCTTCAGCATCGTCAGCGGTGGCACCGACAACCACTCTATGCTCCTCGACCTTCGCCAGAAGTATCCAGACCTCACCGGAAAGGTTGCTGAGAATGCCCTTGTCGCAGCCGACATCACTGTCAACAAGAACAAAGTTCCTTACGACGAGCGCTCAGCCTTCCAGACATCCGGTATTCGTCTCGGCACCGCAGCCATGACGACCCGTGGCGCAAAGGAAGACATGATGCACCTCATCGCCGACCTTATCGACGAAGTTCTCGCCGACCCGGAGAACGACCAGGTCATCAAGAAGGTAAAAGAGAAAGTCAACGCAACAATGAAGAATTATCCATTGTTCGCCTACTAAACAACATAATGATATCCGCAATCATCTTTTTGATTGCGGATATTATTTTATTATATCCTGCCTGAAATGCAGACGCTTGCCTGTTATGGGATGAATGAATTCCAAGAAAGCTGCATGAAGGTACAGACGCTCAGCAGGACTGCCATAAAGAGAGTCGCCGATGATTGGCGCATCCAGTCCATCCGGTGAGGCACAGTGGACACGAAGCTGGTGTGTCCGACCTGTCAAGGGACGCAAGGCAAGCGTCACGACTTGCCCGTCACTTTCTGAAACTCTGCTCAACACACGGTAAAGTGTAACTGCCGGCTTGCCATTCTCATAATCTACGACTTGCCGTGGACGGTCGTTGGTATCGGCACGCAAAGGAAGACTGATACGACCGCTCACTGGTATCTCCTTGGAACAACCTACGTCATTGCTCTTATTGCCGATTTTAAAGTCGCCATTCGAGGCTTTCACGACGGCAATATACTCTTTCTTGACAGTTCTCGCTTCAAACTGGCGTTGCAAATTCCTTTGGCAATGCTCGTTCTTAGCCACAACCATGAGTCCGCTGGTTGCCATGTCGAGCCGGTGTACAGTGTGCGGTCTTGCGCCGTCGCCCCATCTTTTAGCAAGCAAACCTACCACACTCTCCCGCTGGCTCTTACCCGGAACCGACAGCATGCCAGCCGGTTTGTTGACCACAGCTATATATTCATCCTCGTAAACGACACTCAAAGGCTGATGAACCTCAGAGTGCAGAGGATTGGTCTCTACGTCGAGCCCCCGCAACATCCAGTCGAGTATCGGCTTACAACGCCCGCTGCATGCCGGATAGAAGTTGCCGTGGCGTCGCAATTCATTCTTTGGCGACGGTCCCCACCAGAATGCAACCATGCTTATCGGGTGCATTCCGTGAGCGAAAGCATATTGCAAGAGTTTCGGTTCGCAACATTCACCGGCACCGGACGGGCACGGCGTGCTTGCGTTTTGCATCTTTGAGCCTACAGAACGATAATAATCATGAAATATATCAGGCATCGCCCTACTCTCCCCGCGTGCGTTGAGCAAGACAAATTGATTGAAAAGCCACGACTGCAAATGGTCGGAAAGCAATTTGCGCTTGCGCTTTAAGCCTTCAATTTCGTCATCCGTAGATTTCACCTTAGCTTCTGCCTCGTCCACAAGTTTACGGTAACGAACCTTTGCACGGTGCACTTCTGCCTTCAGAAACTGACTTTCGCGAATCAATGATGCCTCATCAGAAGCCGAGTCACTTTCCCTCAATTTGTCGCGCTTAGCCTTGGCGTCCTTCATCACAGCCTTCCGGCGTGCTATTTCCTTTTCAGCCTCAGCTTTTAAGTTTTGCAATTCTGATTTCGTCGATATGAAATCATGCGACGTCTCTTTTTCTTTTATACGTCGATTAATATCGGATATTTCACGTTCGCGGGTCTTGAAATATCCGTCAGGTTGTAGATAGTCGACTATCGGAGGACAACCTATCCACGACTGTCCAACTTCTCTCGCCATATCATCACTTATCTGACCGGAATAAGCCGTCAGGAAGCCGATTGCTCCATGGTATTCGACGACAAGAACTCCACACATCTTGCCTTCCGTTGGGTGCAAAGGCAAATGCTCTTGAAGCTGACGCGCAGCCTCAAGAGTCAATTCGTCTGGTGTATAATAGAATGGATTATTGAACTTCTGATGCTTATTTAACTTTGCAGCATCGACGTTCAACGGATGAAAAATAGACATATTGCCCTCGTCGTTCATACATTTGAAACGCTATAAAAATTGAATTTGGCAATATGACTCTATTTTCTCCTCTTCTTCTTTTTCGCTCCGTTGACTTTCTTCGCCAACTTCACGAGTTGCTTGTATTCCTTATTTGCAGCCTTATACCCCATATCTATCATGTCGTTGATGGCATCATTGTTGAAGCTCATGACATCGTAGTTGCCTAAATCGGGGTTTATATAAATGTCAGCACTGTGCCGCATGTTGTTGTATTTGGCAACATCGGGACGGTTCTTGAGCCACGACGCAGCACCACTCCTGCCTTTCAGGAAGCGCAATGGCGACTTGTAATCGTCGTGCTTGTTCTGCTGTAAGTCGATGGCGATGACATAGTCGGCACCCATATTGCGCACGACATCGACAGGAAGGTTGTTGAGCGCACCGCCGTCGATGAGCGTATTCTCACCAATCTTCATCGGCTTGAACACACCGGGTATTGCCATGCTCGCCCGCATGCAACATGCCAGAGGCGCACTGTCAGGCGAAAGGACTATCTCACGAAACTCTCCGTGCGACACATCTACAGCTACGCAACGGAACGGAATACGGCGTGCACCACGGACGTGTCTCTCCACGGGGCTCAACTCGACCATTGAGTCGAGCAGAGCCATTATCTTTGCACCCTTGAATGCGCCATGAAGACTGTCAGCCTGAGCTGTTCCGCGACGGCGGACAGGAAATCCGAGGATATAGCGGACACCAGTACTGTCCCTTCCGAACAGCTTATGGCTCAGCGAGTCGTTGCGGTCGGTAAGCAGAGAGGTCCACGACTGCGAACGGAACATTTCCTCAATGTCCTCCGAACGGTATCCCAAGGAATACAGTCCGCCTACAATACTTCCGATACTGGTACCGGCTATGTAGTCGATAGGTACTCCCGACTTCTCAATTACTTTCAGCGCACCGGCTTCAGCGGCACCTTTTGCGCCGCCACCGCCAAGGACGAGCCCAACTTTAGGGCGTCCCTGGGCAAAAAGGGTAATACTGACAAACAGCGTCAGTACAAAGATAATGGTTCTTTTCATTTATTATGAATTCAATGTTCTCTTGACCTTGGCAAGCAACTTGTCGTCAGTGAGGTCGTTGTCCTCAAGCAACTGGTTGACATCATAGCGGTCGTAAAGTTGCTTCTTGACACCGAAGTTCAACACCTTCATCTGGTTCGGACCATAGAAGCGTGCTATGCGCTCTCCGAATCCACCGTCAAGTACACCGTCCTCAAGTGTCACTACGAGTTCGTGAGAGAACTCCAGCTCTTGCAGCAACTCTGTGTCGATGCCACTGAGGAAGCGCGGGTTGATGAGCGTTGCCTGGATATTCTCCTTCGCGTCGAGAGCGTCAACGAGTGCCTGACCCTTCTGGAAGAAGTCACCGGCAGCAATTACAGCTACCCTTGCGCCCTTCTTCACGAGCTTGAACTTATTCAGTTCGCTGTAATCAGTGTCGTATTCCTCTGCGCTATGCTGTACTGCCATTGCCGGAACGCGTATTGCTACAGAGTATTTCTCTTGTGCAATAGCCCAGTCTTCCATAGCTTTCCACTCTTCCCACGTAGTCGGAGCGAGGTAGACAAGGTTAGGAATGTGCGACAGCATTGCAATGTCGAAGAAGCAGATATGCGTGAAGTCGTTCATGCCATATATGCTTGCGCCGAACACGTTGATAACGGCAGGATTACTGTTGACAGCCAAGTCCTGGGCCAACTGGTCGTAAGTGCGCTGCAGGAAGGTAGCATACGTGCCGTAAACAGGATGTGCACCGCCCTTGGCGAGGCCCGATGCCATTGCGACACCTTCTTCCTCGGCAATGCCGACATCGATATAATGCTTTCCGGCAGCACGACGACGCTTCTTGTCGAAGCCAAAGCTTGCAGGAACGGCAGAGCCGACGACAACCAGCTTCGGGTCTTCCTTAATCTTGTTGAGCAGATACTCGCCCACCATATCGCTGTAATCCTCCTTCGGCATATTATCGGCATTGAGAATCTTGCCTGTCTTCAGGTCGAAAGGCATACTCCAGTGCCATGCCTCCTTGTCCTCGGTGGCAGGCTTGTAGCCATGTCCCTTCTCCGTGTGGATGTGCAGAACGACCGGCACCTTAGTGTCCTTGACTTCCTTGAACAGCTCGACGAGCTTTGCAACGTCGTTGCCTTCCTCAAGGTAGTGGTACTCGTAGCCGAACGTCTTGAAGTAGTTCAGCTCTGCCTCGCCATTGCTTTCGCGCAGCAGCTTGAGGTTTTTGTACAGTCCGCCGTGGTTTTCAGCAATGCTCATCTCATTGTCGTTGACGACAATGATAATGCCGGTGCCAATCTCGGCTACCGTATCAAGGCCTTCGAAAGCCTCTCCGCCAGACAGCGAGCCATCGCCGATGACGACAACGATGTTGTACTTCTCGTGCAAAATGTCGCGTGCCTTCATCAGACCGCTTGCCAACGAAATAGAAGTAGACGTGTGTCCGACCTCAAAATTATCATATTCCGGCGACTCGGCTGGCGAACTGTAACCTGAAATGTGGTCCATCAGTTTTGCATCGAGGAAGCCTTCCTTACGTCCGGTGAGCATCTTGTGAGGATAGCTCTGGTGGCTTACGTCGAAGATGAACTTGTCTTTCGGGCTGTCGAAGACATAATGCATTGCCACTGTAGCCTCAGTGATACCGAGATTCGGTCCTACATGGCCTCCGTGAACGCTGACACGGTTCAGTATTCCTTTGCGTACCTCTGTTGCGAGGGTCTTCAATTCGTCCATACTCAGGCCTTTCATGTCGGCCGGGGAGTTGATTTTCTCAATATACATAACTCTTACTACTGAAATTGTTGTTATTCTGAAAACATTCTAATTGCGAGTGCAAAGGTACGCATTAAATTCCGAAATGCGGCAATCAATATCACTGGTAATCTTTACTATTTTACATTTCTTATTCAAAGTCAACATTATATAATAATGTGCAGTTGCGCAACTCGATGAAAATAAACTTCAACTTTGTTTTGCATTGTTTACGGTTTGCCGTACCTTTGCAGCAAAAATAAGAGATATTATGGAAGCAAAGGAACTCTACGAATTGTACAAGAAGCACCCGTTGGTGACCACCGACAGCCGCAACTGTCCCGAAGGCAGTATCTTCATAGCACTGAAAGGCGCATCCTTCGACGGCAACAAGTTTGCTGAATCAGCATTGAAGAAGGGGTGCAGCTATGCCGTTGTCGACGAAAAGCAGTATGCTGTGGAAGGCGACGACCGCTATATCCTTGTACCTGATACATTGACGGCATTCAAGGAGCTAGCCCGCGAGCACCGTCGCCAGTTCCATATCCCTGTCATCGGCATAACGGGAACGAACGGAAAGACGACGACCAAGGAGCTCATCTCTGCCGTTCTCGCCGAGAAGTACAACGTAATGCACACCGAGGGCAACTTCAACAATGACGTAGGAGTGCCTAAGACGCTGCTGCGCCTTGCTCCGGAGCATGAGATTGCGGTAGTGGAAATGGGCGCATCGCATCCCGGCGACATCAAGAAACTCATCGATTACGTAGAGCCTACATGCGGAATGATAACCAACGTTGGGCGTGCCCACCTGCAGGGCTTCGGTTCTTTCGAGGGCGTCAAGAAGACTAAGGGCGAACTGTACGACTTCATAAAGGCAACCGGCGGCCTCATCTTCCTCAACGAAAGCAACGCCGATTTGGTCGGAATGGCACAGCAGCGCAATATGCCACACGTCATAACATACGGCCGTGACGGCAAGGGTACGGTCACGGGAAGCGTCGTCAACTGCGCTCCGTTCCTAAATTTCAAGTGGAAGAAGGCTGAGGACGCTGCCTACAACGAAGTACACACACATCTCATCGGCGCTTACAATATCGACAATATGTTGGCTGCAATAACCATCGGATTGCACTTTGGAGTCACACCGGAGCAGATTAAGCATGCTCTTTCGAACTATAAGCCGACCAACGACCGCAGTGAACTCACCGTGACTGAGCACAATAGCCTCGTCGTCGATGCATATAATGCGAATCCGTCGTCGATGGCTGCGGCAATAGACAACTTCAAAGTGATGGATGTTCCGTCGAAGATGGCTATTCTTGGCGATATGCGTGAGCTCGGCAAATACAGCGAAGAGGAACACCAGAAGGTTGTAGACGAGTTGAAAGCAGCAGGCATCACCAACGTATGGCTTGTCGGACCGGAGTTCAGCAAGACCCGCACCGACTTCCGCAAGTTTGCCAATGTCGACGAGGTGAAGGCTGAAATCAACCGCAACCAGCCACAAGGTCACTACATATTGATAAAGGGCAGCAACGGCATACGTCTCTTCGAGCTTCCTCAGCTATTGTAAAATGCTCATACAACGGCAAGGAAACCGATTTCATCTTTTTGCCGTTGCCAAAATAAAAAATAATCGGATTAAAATTATTCCGTTACATTTTTTATTCGTAACTTTGCACCCGCTATTAGAAATGGCACTCGGGATTTAGCGCAGTTGGTAGCGTACTACGTTCGGGACGTAGGGGTCGC
>OMVI01000043.1 GCA_900314455.1 uncultured Prevotella sp.
AGGACAACTGGTGGGGCATTACCATCATGGGCGGAAAGGACATCAATCTTGGTAAGGTGGAAGTCGACGGACAACCTCTCAACCCTACGGACTCCGACTACAACGAGGGTAAGAATATCTTCGTGAACAACGGTCACGGTGGCAGGGAGTATGATTTGGCGTTCGGTCCGAGCACAAGCTACCTCACCGTGTATGCTCAGAACAACCAGTGGGGTTGCGATCCACAGACTGCCGAGGCCATAGAGGACTGCATCGACCATCAGAAGGACGACGCTACGACGGGTCTCGCTATCTTTACGCCCTGGCTCGGCTCAACGACAGGCATCGCGAAGGTCAGCACGTCTGCCAGTGTTTCTGGTGAAACAACCGCCATCTACACTCTTGGCGGTCAGCGCATCAGCACCATGCAGCATGGTCTTAACATCGTCCGCTACGCCGATGGCTCTGTCCACAAAGTGCTGGTGAAGTAAGATATATTCGCTTTATAATTCAAATGCGGTATCGTTTATGTGGCGATACCGCTTTCGTTTTTAATAAAATATTAAGTATTATATTAATATATAATATGTATTTAGATAGTGGCTTGGCATTGGCTGAACAGGAAATGCTGCGTGACAAAGCATCACGGGGCGAGTCAATAGTCTATTCCGACAGGGATGGAAATATAAAACACGCGTTGGCAAGCGATGTGTTAAGCGGTAAGATTCACAGTTAACATAAAGGGCTCTTCCCACTGGCGGGAAGAGCCCTTTGTGTTATTTGGTGAAGTGAATCCAGTCCACATCAAAGAAAGGAGCGTCGTTCTTGACTCCCGGGCGCATGCAGTAGAAGCCTATCTTTGCGCCTATCCATTTGCCTTCCTTAATTTCGAACGGGCTGCCAACGTCTGTAAACTTCTTTCCGTCGTTGCTATACGAGAACTGGGCGTAAGCCTTAATGTTGTTGCCGGTGCCCTCGCTGTGTACCTTCGCGCGTACATAAATATATGGTGTAGCATCGCGTGGAACGGGAATGTCGTCAACTGCGTACTTCACGGTGTATGGTTTCGGCATCGGGGATAGCTTGATGGATTTCTCGAATACCGTTGATTCGGCATTGCCCTTTTGAGCTCCGAAGCATGTGACGTAGCGCATGACGCAGCCATCTTGTGTCGATACAAATTTAATTCCTGCATAGTCGGCTCCCATTATGACGAAACCGCCTTCCTCACCTTTTTGTTTGAAGGACGGGTTGGGGATGAACCGCACGCGTGCCGTTGCCGTGAAGTTCTCTGTCGGAAGTTTCTGGAGAAGCGCGTTCTGCAAGTCTGAGAGGTTGCGGAAGCCTTCCGGTGCCTGTGGACCATAGAGACGGAGACGGCTGTGCTTTCCGTCGGCGAAGTACCAGAAGTGGCTCCAAGGTCCTTCGAATTGCCATTGCAGTCCGAGTTCGTTACTGTTGAAGTCGTCATCCTCGGCAGGCTGGAAGTCACCACTTGACGGGAGGTTAGGCTTTTTCCATGTCTCGACAGGGTCACCGCAGCCGTCCTTGTCGGCATCATTGCCTATAACGAGCCAGTCGTTGACCCATTTGGCGGGCTGGAGGTGCAGCACTCGTCCGTAAGCATGTTTGTCCTGAAAGTGCAGAAACCAGTCTTCGCCGTTCTGAGTGTCAACCCATGCGCCTTGATGAGGGCCGTTGACCTTCGACTTACCCTGGGCAAGTCCGACGTATTCATCGTATGGTCCGAACGGATTCTTCGAGCGTAACTCAACCTGCCAGCCGTATTTCACACCACCTGCGGGCGAGAATATGTAGTAGTAACCATTGCGCTTGTAGAACTTAGTGCCCTCGATGGTGGGCTGGTCCTCGTGCCCGTCGTAAACCATTCGTGAGGGACCGGTGACGTGTGTGCCGTCTGCTGACATCGGAGCGACAAAGAGTACCGACTTGACACCGGCACGTGAGCCTGCGCAACCATGCGAAAGGTATGCCTTCCCGTCATCGTCCCAAAGCGGACAGCAGTCTATCATGCCCTTGCCTTCCTTCACGCAGACTGGCGTTTCCCATGTTCCGGCAGGCTCTTGGGTACGAGTCATGAAGAGACCTTGGTCCGGATCGCCCCAGTAAATGTAGAACCAGCCGTCGTGGTAACGAATTGATGGGGCCCAAACGTAGTTGCCGTGCTGTATGCCTTTGCGCCAATCGAGACTGGTGCCACTGTATTCGGGCAGCAGGGGAGTCTCCTCACGCAGCGCCGTTCCAATTATCTTCCAGTTCACGAGGTCCGTGGAGTGGAGTATTTGCAGCCCTGGGAAGTTGGCAAACGACGACGATGTCATGTAGTAATCATTGCCTACGCGGCACACATCGGGGTCGCTGTAGTCGGCATCGATAATCGGATTCTTGTACTTTCCACCAGGAAGGTTAGGGTTCCATGTATGTGACGGTTCCTGGGAGAAGCCCGGTACTGCGCACATAGCCGCTATGGCGAATGTTAGTAAGGCAAGTTTTCTGTTCATATAGTTGGTTATTATGGTTTTGCTGGTTGTCATTTGGATTACGAGTAGGGACGAATAAAAAAGTCCGAAGATACATTATCTCCGGACAAAATTACATATAAAATGTGACAACGGCAAGAAAAACGTGGGCTTATTTGCGTACGCCCAGCATCTTCTGACGGTAGTCTTTCGGTGTCATACCAAGCCTGTCACGCACGTAATGGCTGAAATAGGAGTGCGTCGTGAAGTGTAGCATGTCCGAAATGGTGTTTATCGACAATGTCGGATTGTGCAGCAGACGCGATATCTCCCCAATGGTGAAGCGGTTAATCCAGAAGCTTGCGCTGTGGCCACTTACGTCCTGCGATACCTCCGAAAGGTATTTGGGAGATATGTTCATCTTCTTCGCGTACCATTTAACTTCACGGTTAGTCCGGTAGTTGCCTTGTTCGATGAGCAGGATGAACTCTCGGAAAATCTTTACGCCTTGGTTTCGTCCTGTTCCAAGTGTCGGATATAGTTTCGAATGGATACTATAGATGTCGAGCATCAGCGTCTCCACGGCACGACGAAGTACTCCACTGTAGAACAGATGGTCTCGCATTTTGACACGGCTTCTGATAGCTTCGATGACAGCAATGCAGAGATTGAACTTCTGCCTGTCCATTTCGATAACCGGATGCTCCATCAGCGATAGCATCCCCATGAAGTTGTAGTTGGTCCCAGGGGTACTTGCCTCAAGGTATTCGTTGGCTACGAAAAGGGCTTCCATCTTGAAATCAGAACTCGTGAACAACCATTTCAGCGTGGTGTTATTCATCAGAACGACGCAAGTTTGCGAACTAATCGAGAACACTCTGTCACGAAGTTGGAACTTAGCAGTTCCGTTCAAGCACAGAATGTGTATCGTAAAGTCTTCATATTTTGGCGATGTCGTATCGTCAATGGTCGTCGTGAAGTGGAACGACTTGCTTTCGTCATTCGGCGCTTGTGTGTTGTTGGTTTCTGTATTTGGTAAGAAATTACCTGACACCGATTTCGAGTCGGGGTCTTTTAAGTTGTTGTACATAATGATAGTAAGCCTTAGAATTCTTACGCAAATTTAACGCAAAAGTTTCAATTGTACAAGTCTTTTATCGTTTTTTTTGCTTTTTAGAGCCATTAAAAGTTCCTTTTGGGGGATAAACTGTTCTTAAAAGTAGTTTTACAACATATTAATCAATGAAATCGGTGTTGGCGTACACAATTGTTAATCTTTAAGTTATGAGCGAAATCTAATAAATGTTACAACTTTTGGTAACGGTTTTTGGTGTTTCGGTAGGTTTTTAGTAAATTTGCAAAAGAAATCCTGAGGGTTTCATTGCCGTATATATTCACGTTGGTTTTAAGTTGATATTGATATGGAAACGGAAGTCTTGGAAGCTCTTGAAAAGTGCCCACTCTTTGCCGGTATGTCGCCGACTGAGATAGAAATAACCATGAGCGGAGTTGCAAGTCGCCTCGTTCGTTACGACCGCCATGACATTTTCGCACTCGCAGGGATGCCCTGTCAGAATGCCGACATTGTGGTCAGTGGTGTCCTCGTCAGCCGTATGTCGTCCTTTTCGGGCAAGCAAGTCGAGGTGAGTCGTCTCCGTCAGGGCAACCTTGTAGCCCCCGCTTTCCTCTTCGGGAAGGAACATGGAATGCCTGTCGGAGTCGAAACTGCAACGGAGGTGACAGTATTGCGTATCAAGAGGACCGACTTTGCCAGTCTCCTTCGTGACAATTGGCAGTTGATGGAGAACTATATCCGCCTGCTGTCGAACATCAACGTGTTCCTAACCCGTCGCATGCGAGTCCTCAGCTTGTTCACGGTGAGGGAGAAAGTGGCGTGGTTGCTGCTTGAGCGGGCTGGCGAACAGGGCTCGAACGTTATACACCTGTATCGCTCCCGTCAGGAGATTGCCGACTCGTTCGGCATCCAGAAGTTTTCTTTGCTGCGTGTCCTTGCCGACTTCCAAAAAGAAGGTGCGATTAAAATAAACGGCAAGGAGATTACAATACTTGACCGTAGTAAAATGAAATGAGGCAATGCCGTCAAACCGCATTGCCTCATTTGTCGTCGTAATGACCTTCAACACTGAGCACAAGGACGCTGATCACATCGTCGTAAATCTCATAAATGATAACGTCTTTGCCTGTGATATGCCTCGAGTAGGTTATGTCTTTGCCACCGACAAGCGGCTCGGGATGACCCAGACCGGTGCGTGGATGGTCCATTATCTTGATGTATTCCGAGTTCCAAAGCCGTTCTTTTGTGTTCTCTTCCATTCTCAATCTTTCTTTTGTCCTGCGCCTTCCGTGTTGCGTTTCGTCATTGACGGATGCTGTTAATCTGTAAACAGTTGCAAAGGTATTGAAAAATGGCGATACCATGTTTATGATTTTTGGCATACCTTGTTCACTTTTTACGGATTTACAGCCTACCAAACAGCATATCAGCCTTTTCCAACTGCAACAGAGCCTGTTTCCTCTTGATGCCTCCGGCATAGCCTGTCAGATTGCCATCGGCACCTATGACGCGATGGCATGGAATGATAATGAGAATCGGATTGCGCCCCACGGCATTGCCGACTGCTTGCGCCGACATACTCGAGCTGTCTGTTTCCGAAGCCAACAACTTGGCGATAGCGCCGTATGTGGTCGTCTCTCCGTATGGAATGCGCAGCAAAGTCTGCCACACCCATTGCTGGAAGGCAGTTCCAACGGGGCGGAGCTGAGGCTTGAAGTCGGGCTCACGACCAGTGAAATATATATCGAGCCATCGCCTCGTGTCGTCGAATACAGGCTGGAAGTCGTCCTCTTCCGCCTCCTCCAAGCCTCGTGGAAAGTGCTTCTGCCCGTCGAACCAGAGCCCGGTGAGAGCTTCTCTGTCCGAGGCGAGTGTCATTTCGCCCAACTTAGAGCAAAAGTGAGATATGTATTTGTATGTCGTTTCTTTCATCGCCAATTTCCTTTTGTCCCTTTTGCGTATCCTGTTTGCAAAGATAACGAAACTTTTTGGTATGCCATTTGCTGAAGATAAAAAATAAAGTTGTATTTTTACAGTTTGAAACAGTGGATTGTTTTGATGCTTGAAGATATTCATTTAACAAAAATAGAAAGGAAGAATAAAATTGGAACAGGAAAACAAAACGAAGCAGTTTGAGAAGTATTTCCACGAAGACCTGCACCATTATCTCGTGAGCTTGGACTTGGTTGACAACCATTTCCCTGAGGCTCCCGACATCGAAGGCTGCTGGGCGAAGATAGGGGAGAGCTACATGCCCGACGCAATCCGCGAGTTCGAGAAGTACCCTACGGCTTCGCTTGGCTGGATAATGTACGTCGGAATGGCTGTCGCAAGGTACTGGGACCAGGACTTCGAACTGTATAGTAAGGTGCCGGACTTATACAAATATCTTCGTGACCGTATCGATTTCGACCACATGGACACTTACATTAGCGAAAACGTACTACTGCTTGATGCAAAGGAAGTTAAGGACTTGCAGAAGATTATTGGCGAATGCGCATCGCGAACCTACAATCGTCTGCTTCATTCCGGTGCGACTCCCGGTAGCGCCGATGCTTTCTACGCCTTCATCGCCGCCCTTCACGAGATGTATCTCATGGGCTCGGCAATGGAACTGAAGGCTATGGGGTATCACATGACGAAGATACAGTAAGCGTGAATGTCAAAAAAGCTTTGCCAGCCACTGCAGGGGCGTCCTTTGTGGGCGCCCGATCGGTCTGAAAGACCGAATGAAATCCGTATAATCCGTTAAAATTCGATGTAAAGTAAACTATAATTGTTTCAGATTATTTGCCTTTTCAAGGCAA
Source organism: uncultured Prevotella sp. (assembly GCA_900314455.1). Classification (GTDB taxonomy): domain Bacteria; phylum Bacteroidota; class Bacteroidia; order Bacteroidales; family Bacteroidaceae; genus Prevotella. The sequence goes on from OMVI01000043.1 coordinate 6,342, forward strand.
TCGGGCGCCCACAAGGGACGCCCCTGCTGTGGATGAATTCGTTGATGTATTGAACTTTGTGGATTTTGGTATGATTTTTAATTAATTGACAGATGACAGGATTTATTGACAGCATACGAAAATTATTCAAACACGAGCAGAGTCGTAATGTCGCACTGGTGCTTGGCGGTGGCGGTGCGCGGGGCTTCGCCCACATCGGAGCTATCGAGGTATTGCAGGAGAGAGGCTACCAAATCACGTCCGTAGCGGGCACGTCCATGGGCGCACTGGTTGGTGGATTGTATGCCGCAGGAAAACTTGAAGAACTCAAGCGTATAGTGTTGAGAGTCAACCGACGGCAAATTCTTTCATTGATAAATATCTCTCCCGGTCTCGACCATATAGCAACGGCCGACAAACTGAGCCGTGTGCTGGAGAAGATGACTGCCGGTGTCAGTATCGAAGACCTCCCAATCCCGTTCAGTTGCTCGGCTTCCGACCTCGTGAGCGGTAAGGAACATGTCTTCAGTAGTGGCAAACTGAGTGCCGCCATTCGTGCCTCAATCTCCATTCCCTGTGTCTTCTCACCGGAGCGCATCGGCAATGAGGTCCTCGTCGATGGCAGTGTACACAACACTCTGCCACTTAACAGAGTCGAAAGGCATAAAGATGATGTTCTCATCGCTGTCAATGCCAGTGCCCCTGATGCCCAGTCGCATGCTGCCACAGCACCTGTTGACGGCAAGCCCTCAGCACCTGTATGGGACTGGTTGCGCAGTAAGCTTCCGTTCCGCAATGTGCAGTTCTCCGACAACTATCTGAAGATGGCTATGAGGGTCAGTCAGGTAACGGTGCAGAATAACACGCTGATGGCAATAAAGCTCACACCGCCCGACATCTGTGTTGATGTGCCGATGGATTCCTTCGGTCTTATGGAGTTCGACCGTGGTCGCGAAATCGTCGCCTTCGGTCGTCGAGCAATGGAAAAGCAGCTCGATTCCTTCGAGGCTGAACATCAGTAGAAAGCGCAAAAAGTCTTCTTAACCTCTCAGAAGTGATTATTGCATAGGTTCGTCTCTTATTCCAAATATCAGATGAACCCTGGTTATTCATTTCGTATCTTTACGTTGTAAATATCTGACGATGCAAGGTTGTGCGCTTTTAAGTCTCCTGCAAAGTTTGATTCCCTTGCTGCCATTGATGCATGGATAAAGGGCTTGGAAGCTGAAATGGCTTTGCAGCCGGAGCGTGTCATTGCCGGTCACTTCGCCAAGAACATCAACTGCGACAAGATTCTTGGCAATGCACTCGCTTACATCAAGGCTTATCGTGAAGCCGTTGCCGACAATGTCTTCATGGTTTACTGGCTGGAGGCCAACGGTATGGCTGTCGTTCATGTCCAGAACTGGAACACTAAGGATGTGTGGACCAACATCTAAGCCCCTGGTGAGAAGCACGAGTCCTACCACATGAAGGGTACTCTGACATCCAAGTAAAGTGTTTCATCAACTACAGGGGCCGTGCCTTTTTGCGTCAGAACGGTCGGTAGTCCGGCAAAATCCGTTTCATCCGTATCATTCGATGTTGTTTGAAATCCGGTTTTGTTGTCTTTAATTCGCCTTTATAAGGCGAGCGGACAGCCACAAGGGCTGTCCCTGCAGTGGATGTGATTGTAATGCAGTTTAGTTGTTAAGTCGGCTAATCATTTGTATTTTATTTGACAATTTTCAATAGCTATTCTTTTAGCTTGCTAAACTTAAGCTTTCGCGTTGCGAAACCTTATCTTTTAGCAGCTAAAACCTTATCTTTTGCAAGCAAGAACCTATGCTTTTGAGGGGACGTTGACAGTCAATGGGTTACAGAGACAAAATCGGAGATTTGACAATAGAAAAAATATTGACAGATGAAACCGACAATCGAATATCTTTTAATATGTCAAAGGTGTTTTCGCCGATCATATTCCGAAAGATATGCGTGAGAGCTACCGCAGACCGTAATCTGTATTTTATGCATTGGATAAACGTATAAAGGCCCGCCCTCCGTGTGGAGAACGAGCCTTTGATGTTTCTTTTTCCTGGATAATCGTTGTATCGTTAGTCGAAGTCGACGTACTTCATGACTGTGCGGTAGTAGCGGTTGGTGCCCTTGACGGAGTACCCCGGACCGCCGTTCCACATGCGGATAGCCTTCTCGACGTTGTTGGTGGGGTTGTAGTACGACATGAAAACAGCGAACATCTCGCGTGATTTCTTCTCGCTGAAGCGGTCGCGAAGCGTGTAGCGCTTTATGCTTCCTTGCTTCTTCAGTATCATGTTGCAAGCCCTTACCACTGCCGGCGACATCTGCAACACACCTGCGTACTGTCCGTGACATGCGTTTGCGTTTCCACGGCTCTCGACTTGTATCATCGCATCGACAACCGGTGTCCAGTCAAACTCGTCATCTTCACTCTTATTGCCTGCGTTCGCATTCCCTGCGAATGCAAAAGCCAAAACGAATGCAATGCTTAATACTTTGAATAATCTTTCTGTTTCTCTCTTTATTTTCTCAAATCTCATCACAAATTATTTTGCGGAGCATGAACATTAAAGTAAGACAAAATGATGTTCACGGTACGGTCCTATGTGAGATGGAGTTACCCCGTACCTGTGCTCCAGTTATCAATTCGTTTGCAAAGGTACGAAAAAAATGTCAAACTGCCAAACCCGTGGATGCGCACTGTTAAATTTATTAAGTTGATTATCTTTAATTTGGTAGAACAAAAAAACCGTTGTACCTTTGCAGAGCAACAGTTTTCAGCTAACTTTGCAACCAATACAAACGAGAAACAATTATTACGTTACATTAAAAATAAATCACAATTATTATGGGATTATTAACAGGTAAAGTGGCACTTATCACTGGTGCCGCACGTGGAATAGGCAAGGCCATCGCCCTCAAGTTTGCTGAAGAGGGTGCAGACGTGGCATTCACCGACCTCGTCATCGACGAAGAGCATGGCGGTCTGGCAACGGAGCGCGAGATTGCAGCCAAGGGTGTCAAGGCAAAGGGCTACGCCGGCAACGCTGCCGACTTCGCGCAGACGGGCGAACTGGTAAATAAGGTCAACGAGGAGTTTGGTCACATCGACATACTGGTCAACAATGCGGGCATCACTAAGGACGGTCTGATGCTGAAAATGACCGAACAGCAGTGGGATGCTGTCATCGCTGTGAACCTGAAGAGCGCCTTCAACTTCATACATGCTATCACTCCGATTATGATGCATCAGCGTGGCGGTTCCATAATCAATATGGCTTCGGTTGTTGGTGTTCACGGAAACGCAGGCCAGTGCAACTATGCCGCTTCCAAGGCAGGACTTATCGCCCTGGCAAAGAGTATCGGTCAGGAGATAGGCCGTCGTGGCGTGCGTGCCAACGCTATCGCTCCGGGCTTCATCGATACTGCAATGACACAGGCTTTGCCTGAGGACATCCGCAAAGAGTGGATAAAGAACATTCCTCTTCGTCGTGCAGGCAAGGTTGAGGATATAGCTAACGTTGCCACATTCCTGGCTTCCGACCTCTCAAGCTATGTTACGGGTCAGGTCATTCAGGTAGATGGCGGAATGAACATGTAATATGAAAGTTCTCTACGAGGACAACCATATTATAATAGTATATAAGGAAAGCGGCGAGATTGTGCAGGGTGATAAGACCGGCGATACGCCGCTTTCCGATACTGTTAAGGAGTGGCTGCGTGCCAAGTACGACAAACCGGGGAATGTTTACCTTGGTGTAGTGCATCGGCTGGACCGCCCCGTAGCAGGAATTGTTGTCTTCGGAAAAACGTCGAAGGCAACTTCTCGGCTTAGTCGTATGTTCCGCGACGGCGAAGTCCACAAGACCTATTGGGCGATTGTTGGCAATAGGCCTGCCAAGGAGAGCGGAACGCTGACAAACTGGATAGTCCGCAACGAGCGCATAAACAAGAGTTTCGTGTATGATAAAGAGGTGAAAAACTCCAAGAAGGCTATCCTCGAATATCGTGTCATTGGGGTAGGGGAACGCTATACCCTTCTTGAAGTAAAGCTGCTGACGGGCCGCCATCATCAGATACGCTGTCAGCTAGCCCACATCGGTTGTCCGATACGTGGCGACCTGAAGTATGGTGCGCCGCGAAGCAATCCCGATGGGAGCATAAGTCTGCTCAGCCATAAGGTCGAATTTGAGCATCCCGTCAGCCATAAGCAGATTTCCGTCGTCAGTCCGCTGCCCGGAGGAAGGCTATGGCGCGAGCTTGCGGCTGGTGTAGAGTAAGCTATACGCCTTCTTCCTCCGACAGTTCGTCCTCTGTTTTCTTCTCGTCAGGAGTGTCGTCGTCATTTTCGTCGGCGCCGGTGTTTTGCGTGCGGACACTCGTCTCACCCTGCATGTTGATGCAAAGAGTGATAGGAACGAACTCGTCGTCAGCCATTTCGTCCGGCGAACCGATGGCGATGGCAAACAGGAGGTTGTTGCCCTCGACGGTATCAAAGTTGAATCCCGTCAGTCCCCAGTTCTTTGCGTAGTTGAAGTCGGTGTATTTGGCGAAGTCACGGCGCGAGAATACCTTGTCGAAGAAAGTCGTACCGTCCTTCCGCGTTATGCGTAGATGCACCGTGTTGTCATAGTATTTGTTGCCGGAAGCATCCTCTATGAGTGGCAGGTCCTTATCGGCTTCACGGTCAATGCTTATCGTGTACTCTCCACCTGCCCACGAAATGGTCTTGTCGGGTATCTTTCCGCTTGCCATAACACGTGGTCCGGTCTGTTGCTTAACCTTTTGGGGCATCTTCGTTATTATGTCCTTGCTCTTTTCTTTTTCCTTGCATGCGCCGAGCCCTACGGCAATCAAAGCTGCCAATAGTAGCAGAAGAGTTTTTCTCATTTATTCTGTCTTTTTATTATTTTGGACACAAAATTAATAAAAATATATGCTAAAAGACAATCTTTTGCCGATTTTTTGTTACCTTTGCCATACAAAGCGACATTTTATTTAAGGCGAATGGATACACTGAACGATATTTTGACTCAGGTGAGCGGCTTCCTATGGGGATGGCTGATGATAATCTTTTTGCTTGGTACGCACATCTTTCTGACCATTCGGCTTAAGTTTCCGCAACGTAAAATCTTCACGGCAATACGCCTAAGCGTAAAGCGCGATAGCGGTTCGAACGGCGATGTCAGTCAGTTCGGAGCCCTTGCGACGGCTTTGGCAGCGACTATCGGCACCGGTAACATCATCGGTGTCGGCACGGCTGTTGCCCTCGGCGGTCCCGGTGCGGTGCTGTGGTGCTGGTTGACGGGCATCTTCGGCATTGCGACGAAGTACTCGGAGGGCCTCCTCGCCATAAAATACCGTGTCAAGACGAATGACGGACGCATGCTCGGTGGACCGATGTATGCTCTTGAGCGTGGACTCGGGTGGAAGAAGCTGGCCGTCCTCTTTGCCTTCTTCACGGCTTGCGCATCGTTCGGAATCGGCAATACCGTGCAGGCAAATGCCATTTCCACACTTGCGCAGACATCGTGGGGCATTCCCGTTTGGGCTTCCGGAATCGTCATTTGCGCCTTGACTGCAGTGGTAATCCTCGGCGGTGTGAAGAGTATAGCTCGTGTTTGCAGTGCGCTTGTCCCGTTCATGGCTTTGTTCTATGTCTTGGGTTGTATATATATATTATGTATAAACCACGCCTATCTCTGGTCGGCAATAAAACTGATAGTGACCGAAGCCTTCTCGTTCCGTGCTGTTGGCGGTGGCGCTACGGGCACTGTCATAATGCTGGCGGCACGCTACGGTATCGCACGCGGACTCTTCTCCAATGAGTCCGGTCTTGGTTCGGCTCCTATCGTGGCAGCTGCGGCGCAGACGCGGAACCCTGTTCGTCAGGCATTAGTTTCGTCGAGCGGTACGTTTTGGGACACAGTCGTTATCTGTGCAATGACAGGTCTTGTCGTCGTCAGCTGTATTATAGCCGACCCGGCAGTAAGTGCGAGCGACGGAGCGAAGCTTACCCATCTTGCCTTCGAACGTATTCCGTACATTGGCGCACCATTGTTGACATTTGGCTTGCTGACATTCGCGTTCAGTACGATACTCGGTTGGAGCTATTACGGTGAGCGTGCGGTCGAATATCTTAAAGGACGGAAGTGGATAAAGGCGTATCGCATTGCCTATATCGCTGCCGTTTTCGTCGGCTCTATTGTTAGTCTCGACTTGGTTTGGAACCTTGCCGACTGTATGAACGCCCTCATGGCAATTCCGAATCTTATCAGCCTGCTTGCCCTCAACGGTATCATAGTCCACGAAACTCGCAAGTATCTTTGGCGTGGACATCTCGACAGGGAAATGGACGACAGTGAGATACAGAGCATGATTGACGACAACACGGAGGAATAACCGTGTCGTTGAATTTGTAACACAATCGTAATACGTTTTTATTTTCGTTGCATTACATTTTCACTATCTTTGCATGTGAAAACGAAAAAGCACTATACGATGGAAGAAAAGCAATACCATATCATGGTGGTTGACGACGAGGCAGACCTCTGCGACATTCTGAAGTTCAACCTTGAAAGCGAGGGCTACGCCGTGGATGTTGCCAACAGTGCTGAGGAAGCTCTGCAAAAGGGAGTCGTCGGCGAAGACCTTCTGCTCCTTGACGTTATGATGGACGAGATGTCGGGGTTCGACATGGCTCTCCAACTTAAGAAGAACGAACTCACGGCACATATTCCTATTATATTCCTAACGGCCCGTGGAGCTGAGAACGACAAGGTGACGGGATTCAATCTCGGTGCCGACGACTATATATCGAAGCCGTTTTCCATCCGTGAGGTGCTCCTCAGGGTTCGTGCTGTGCTGAGACGGTCGAGTGGGGCGATAGCCGACGACGAACAGCATGTGCTCAGCCTTGGTGGTTTGGCTATCGATTTCGACAGGAAAACCGTGGTTGTCGACGGTAAGGACGTTCCTTTCACGAAGACGGAGTTCGGCATTCTTTGTACACTCTTCGAGCATCCGCATCACGTTTATTCCCGTCACGACCTCATAAGACGCATTTGGCCGACTGACGTGATGGTCACCGATCGCACCGTAGATGTCAACATAACTCGTGTCCGCAAGAAACTGGGACCGTATTCGCATTATATCTCGACTCGGCTGGGCTTCGGTTATTTCTTCGATGCAGATTAATTCCATTATGAAATTGAAACGATTGACGATAGGAAACAGGCTTTACCTGAGCGTGTTGTCGCTTTTCTTGCTCTTTGCCGTGGCTTTCATAGTGTTCCAGCAGTATCGGGAAAAGCAATACAAGATAAGCTCGCTCGACCTCCGCTTGCGTGGTTACAATGACCAGTTGCACGATGCGGCGCTGTCGGATGGTGCTAATGTTGACGCAGCCCGTGTCGACAGCTTCCTCGAGAAGCACCCTGTCCGTGGCGTTCGTGTCACCGTTATACGTCGTGACGGTACGGTTCTCTTCGACAATATACAGAAGAACTATGCTGCAATGGGCAACCATGCCTCCCGTCCTGAAGTTGCCCAGGCTTTGCAGAACGGCTATGGCTCAACGGTGGAACGCAACAGCTCGACGGTTGGCAACGACTATTTCTACAGTGCGACGTACTATCCAAGTGAGCAAATTGTTGTTCGTTCGGCTCTCCCGTACAATGTTGATTTGGCTAAAAGTCTGCAAACCGACCAGCATTATATCTGGTTCGCGCTTGCGGTGATGCTTGTCCTCACTATCATTCTTTATCGTTTCGTCAATCGGTTGGGGCGTAATATCACCAAGCTTAACGAGTTTGCGGCTCGTGCTGACCATGGTGACACGGTTGATACGGACGAACTTATGGATTTCTCAGACGATGAGTTGGGTGACACCGCTGAGCGTATTGTGAAACTGTATGTCAAGTTGCAGAACACGCAGAGCGAGCAGGACAGACTTAAGAGGCAACTTACTCAGAACGTGGCGCACGAGTTAAAGACTCCGGTGGCAAGCATTCAGGGCTATCTGGAGACTATTCTCGAAAACAAGCATATAGACGACAAGACGAGGCAGCAGTTTCTTGAACGTTGCTACGCTCAAAGTCAGCGGCTCGCATCACTGCTTGGCGATATGTCGACGCTGAACCGCATGGACGACGGTGCTAGTATGATGGCGTTCGATAAGGTTGATGTGGCGGAGCTTATCGAAACCGTTGAGAAGGAAAGTCAGTTCCGTTTGAATCAGAAGGGTATGACGATGAAACTCGAGATTCCTGCTTCAATACCCGTGAGGGGCAACAGTGAACTGCTTTATAGTATCTTCCGCAATCTTACCGATAATGCTATCGCATACGCGGGGATGAATACACATATTATAATATGTGCATCTCTGAAAGGCAACCGCTGGCACTTTACGTTCAGCGACGATGGAGTAGGGGTCGACGCCAAGCATCTGCCACGACTCTTCGAACGCTTTTATCGTGTCGACAAGGGGCGCAGCCGAAAGCTCGGCGGTACCGGACTCGGTCTCGCAATAGTCAAGAATGCGGTGCGGGTGCATGGCGGCAACATCATGGTAAGGAACAATGACGGTGGTGGATTATGCTTCGACTTCACGCTGAGGGCACTCGACAAGGAGTAAAAAACGAAGCAATTTCTTTTGATTTCTCGCTTGATTGTATTATCTTTGCAAAGATATTGACGCAAAGACAAGCATGGTTCTCAAGAATATCTCTATACTGAACTATAAGAATATAGAGTCTGCCGACATCGAGTTGTCGCCTAAGATAAACTGTTTTATTGGCCACAATGGAGCAGGAAAGACTAATTTACTCGATGCCGTGTACTATATGTCATTTACGAAGAGCGCTTTCAACACTCGTGACTCGCAGATAATAACCCACGACCGTGACTTTTTTGTGGTCGAGGGGACGTACGAGGCGGAGAACGGAACGGAGGAAAAGATTTACTGTGGAATGAAGCGTGGCTCCAAGAAGCAGTTCCGCCGCAACGGAAAGGGCTATCGCCGCTTGTCGCAACATCTCGGTTTGATTCCGCTTATCTTTGTTTCACCATCGGATTCTATCCTTATTGAGGGTTACAGCGAGGAGCGTCGGCGTCTCATGGATGTCGTCATATCGCAGTATGACCATAATTACACAGAGGCATTGATACGCTACAACAAGGCTTTGGCTCAGCGCAACGCCCTTCTCCGACAAGAGGAGGAACCTGATGCGTCACTTATGGACTTGCTGGAGGAGCAGATGGCGGACAGCGGAACTACCGTATTCCATGCCCGCGAGCAGTTCGTGGAGGAACTGACGCCGGTGTTTCAAGAAATCTTCAGCACTATATCGCGTGACAGGGAGACCGTAGCGCTGCGCTATGTGTCGCATGCCCAGCGCGGACCGCTCATCGATGTGATACGGCGGGACCGCTCCAAGGACCGTGCCGTTGGTTATTCGCTGCACGGAATACACCGTGACGACATCGAAATGACTATCGGCGGTTATCCTATGAAGCAGGAAGGAAGTCAGGGGCAGACCAAAACGTTCGTCATTTCGTTGAAGTTAGCGCAGTTCAGCTTTCTTCGCCGCACTGTCAGCAACACAACTCCGCTGTTGCTACTCGATGATATTTTCGATAAGCTTGATGCTGACCGCGTTGAGCAAATAGTAAATGTGGTGGCCGGGGAAGAGTATGGACAAATCTTTATGACCGACACCAACCGCGAGAATCTTGATAAAATACTTCGTCGAACGGGACCGGACTATAAGATATTTGAGGTTGATGGAGGTCGACTTACTGAGAGAAAGGAGGACGACTGATGTTCAGAAGAAGCGTAAAGTCGATAGATGAGCTCGTGAATGCAACGCTACGACGCGAGGGTTTGGAAACTCCTCTGTTGCAGAAGCGCCTCATTGACGCGTGGCCGAAGGTCGCTGGGAATATCATCGCTCGCTATACGGGTGACAGGTTTATAAGAAATCAAGTCTTGTTTGTCAAAGTCCTGAATCCCGCATTGCGTGCGGACCTGTCTATGCGGCGCTCTGATTTAGTGCGAAAGTTGAATGCCGAGGTCGGTACTATGCTTATAACCGATATTCGTTTCTACTAAAGAGATTTGTTTTCAGTAGAATTTTATAATACCATATCCATTTTTATATCGTGCGGTTCGGCTGGAATGGAGTTGAACTTTTGGAACGGGAAGGCTACGCCAATTAGCGTAGCCGATGTCAGTTTGGGAAGTAGCCGGTCGTAGTATCCCTTCCCCCGTCCGAGGCGGTTGCCCTCTTTGTCGAAAGCCATGCCCGGAACAGCCACGGCTTCTATGTCTTTGAAGTCGGTGAAGGTATCGCCAACGGGCTCCATTATGCCGAAAGCGCCCTGCCGAAGGGAGTCGTGTCCGGTGTAACTGTGCAGTTCCATGAGTCCGTCGCCTATGACGGCAGGGAGCAGGACAGTTTTTCCAGAGTTTAGAAGCGTGTCGATTGCGTCGTGCGTATAGACTTCGTCGTCGAGCGAATAGTACATAAGTACAGTCTTGGCGGCACTGAACTGCGGCACACGGAGCAATCTTTCCATTATCGGAACAGACTGCTCGCGGAGCTGTTCGGCGGTGTATTGCCGTTTCAGCTGTCTGATGTGCTTTCGTAGTTCGCTCTTTTCCATGTTGCGGGAGGGTGGGTAGCTGCGGCAGTGCCGCAGCATACTGAACGCATGAAGGACGTCTTTCCTTTTACCTTTTTACTTTTTTACCCTTTTACCTTTATGTTATTTCTTAAGCTTGGGGAAAGCTCCGGTGCGGAAGACCTTCAACGCTGCCGTTATGGTTGGGTCGTCCTCATTGTTGTATTCGTTCCATGCCTGCTCGTCAAGGATGTTGTATATGACTCTGCCGTTGAGGAAACGCTCAAGCAAATTGTGCGATTTCATAATCATAAGGTTGCGGCGTCGCATTCCGTTCTTGTCCGCATAGTTGGCGAATTTCTCAACGAGGTTCTGCTTCTTGAGGTACTCATTCAGCGGTGTCATTTCTGAATACTGGCTCAGGAGAGGGCGGTTCTGGTCGGTGTAGACGAATGCGTATTGGAGCATGAGACCATTCATGATTGCCTCTTTATAATAAGAAGTGAAGTTGGTCGTGTCCTCAGGAACGAAGATGTCTGGCGTTATGCCACCGCCTCCGTATACCGTACGCCCGAGAACAGTGTGGTAAGCCGGTCCCGTGTGCTTGATGCTGTCCTGCGAGAAGAACTCGCCATGCTGATAGCGGTTGAGCAAGTCGGCCTCATAGTCGGCTTCGTCGCCAGGCTGGTACGGCTTCTGGATACATCGTCCGGAAGGTGTGTAGTAGCGGGCGATGGTCAACCGAATCATACTACCGTCCGGGAAGGCAATCTGCTGCTGCACAAGTCCCTTTCCGAAGGAGCGGCGTCCCACGATAGTCGCGCGGTCGTTATCCTGCATTGCACCAGCGAATATCTCCGAAGACGATGCCGATGCCTCGTTGATGAGTACTACGAGCGGCAGTTTCTGGTACTTTCCGCGACCGTCACTCTTATAGTCGGCGCGCGGACTCTTGCGTCCCTGGGTATATACTATGAGCCTGTTCTGAGGCAGGAACTCGTTCGCCATGTTGACAGCCGACTGTAAATAGCCGCCCCCGTTGTCACGTAAGTCGATTACGAGCCCCTTCATTCCCTGTGCCGTAAGCATTGCAAGCGACGACAGCATCTCAGTGTATGTGGCCTCGCCGAAGCTCTTTATGCGAATGTAACCGATGGAATCGTTGAGCATATACGTAGCCGTGATGCTCTTGGTCATTATGTCTCCGCGGGTTATGGTGATGTTCTTGACATCCTTTTCGCCGTAGCGCTGCACACCGATGGTAACTTTCGAGCCCTTTGGACCTTTCAGACGGTGCATCGCCTCAGTGTTCGTGACATCCTTTCCGACAAACGGCTTGCCGTCGATACGTACAATCTTATCGCCGGCAAGTACACCGGACTTGTCTGCCGGCCCATCTTTTATGACATTCTGGATTTGAATTGTGTCCTGCATGATGACGAATTCCACGCCAATTCCAGAGAAAGAGCTCTGCAAATCACTGTTGGCAGTCTCCACATCCTTTGCGCTTATGTACACCGAATGCGGGTCGAGGTCAGACAGAATCTGCGGTATAGCCTTCTCCACGAGGTCGTTGATGTTCACCGTATCAACATATTGGTCGTCGATTATATGCAGAAGATTGCTCAGACGGCTACTTCCGTTGTTGATGATATTCAACCGGTTGCCCGAAAAATGGTTGGCATAGAAAGTGCCTATGATGATGCCCACGATGACGCAAATCGCCATAATGAGAGGCATGAATCTATTTGTCTTGTTCTTGTCCATAGTCATCGGGGTTGAGATATATTGTTTCAATGCCTGCCCTCTTGAGCAGATTTATACCGTCGGCGAGGCGGTATTTCTCACCATAAACTACACGGCGGATGCCTGCCTGTATGATGAGCTTGGCGCATTCTATGCATGGCGACGCCGTGACATACAGTGTTGCGCCGTCGCTGTTGTTGCCGCTGCGTGCCAGTTTTGTTATCGCGTTAGCCTCTGCATGCAGCACGTAAGGCTTCGTCACGTTGTTTTCGTCCTCACAGACATTCTCGAAACCGCTCGGAGTTCCGTTGTATCCGTCGGATATTATCATCTTGTCCTTAACGACAAGGGCACCCACCTTGCGGCGCTGGCAGTAGCTGTTCTCCGCCCAGATGCGCGCCATGCGCAGATAGCGGTAGTCCAGCAGATTCTGCTTTCGTGTCAGTCTGTCTTTTTCTTTGTCCATAAATGCTTTTGACAATATATAATTGACCACTTTGAAAGGTCGTTCCTTATGCCTTCTTCTTCACTCCGTCGCGTTCGAGAAGAGCGTCGATAGTAGGCTCCTGACCGCGGAAACGCTTGTAAAGAGTCATAGGATGCTCCGTTCCTCCACGTGACAGGATGTTGTCGCGGAACGACTGCGCGGTCTTACGGTCGAATATTCCATTATGCTTGAAGACGCTGAAAGCATCAGCTTCGAGCACCTCCGCCCACTTATAGCTATAGTATCCGGCAGCGTATCCGCCAGCCATGATGTGCGAGAACTGCGTCGTCATACACGTGTCAGGCAGTTGCTTGCCTATTATAGCCTTCTTCCATGCTTCTTTTTCAAATTCGATTATGTTCTCCGTAAACGGTTTCTCAAGCGTGTAGTAAGCCATGTCGAGAAGTCCGAAGCTTACCTGACGCAGACATGCCGTTGCAGCATTGAACGTCCGGCTCTTCACAACCTTGTCGATAAGGTCGTCTGGCATTGGCTCGCCAGTCTTGTAATGGAATGCGAATGTGTGCAGGAATTCCTTCTCAACTGCGTAATTCTCCATGAATTGCGACGGCATTTCGACGAAGTCCCACCAAACATTCGTACCCGAAAGGCTCTCGAAGCGCGTGTTGGCAAACATACCGTGAAGGGCGTGGCCGAACTCGTGAAGGAACGTTTCGACCTCTCCCAGGCGCAGCAGAGCAGGCTTGTCCTCGGTCGGTTTACTGAGATTGAGAACGAGGCTGACATGCGGACGCACGTTCGTTCCGTCCTTTTCGATGTGCTGACCCTGATATTCTGTCATCCATGCACCGTCCTGCTTGCCCTTGCGAGGGTAGAAGTCGACGTAGAGAAGTGCAAGGTAAGAGCCGTCGTTGTCGTAGACCTCGAAAGCCTTGACGTCCTTATGGTAAACCGGAATGTCCTTGTTTTCCTTGAAAGTTATTCCATACAACTTCGTTGCAAGACCGAAAACACCCTTGATGACGTTGCTTACTTCAAGGTACGGGCGCAGCATCTCGGGGTCGATGTCATAGTCGCGGAGCTTCAGTTTGTGTGAATAGAACGCTCCGTCCCAAGGTTTAATCTCGAAATCATCGCCCTCTTCCTCCTTTGCAAGTTTCTTGACAGCTTCTTGTTCTTTAATTGCTGTCGGCTTGTATGCATCGATTAGCTCATCAAAGAGCTTGTACACGTTGCCAACATTTGAAGCCATGCGATACTTCATGACAAAATCGGCGTATGTCTTATAGCCCAGCAGCTGTGCAACCTCACGCCTCAGGTTTATGAGTTTACTGCAAACTTCAAGGTTGTTGTTATCGTTGTCGTGAATGCCCTGCGTGTTTCGCGCCATGTACATCTTCTTGCGCAAATCCCGTTGGGTAGAGTACATCATGAACGGGCCGTAGCTTGGTGCGTCGAGAGTGAACAGCCAGCCTTCCTTGCCCTGCTCCTTGGCAGCCTGCCGTGCAGCTTCGATAGTCGTATCGGGCAGTCCGTCGAGTTGCTTCTCGTCAGTCAGCAGCATCGTGAAAGCCTTGTTCTCCTTCAGAAGGTTCTGCGAGAAAGTCAGGGCGAGGCGACTTGCCTCCTCCGTTAGCTTGCGGAGCTTCTGCTTCCCGGTTTCGTCGAGCAGCGCACCACTACGTACGAATCCGTCGTAGCTCCGCTCCATGAGCATGCTTTCCTCAGGAGTGAGCTCTCGGTGATGCTCGTGGACGTACTTGATACGCTCGAAGAGTTTCGGATTAAGACTTATATCATTGGAGTGCTGCGTAAGAATAGGACTCAGCTTCTGCGCCAAAGCCTCCATTTCATCGTTGGAATTGGCACTCAGAAGATTGAAGAATATCGTCGTGGTCCTGTCCAGCAAGTCGTAATATTGCTTACGGCTTTTGTCTTCGTCCTCACGGATTATAGTGTTGTCGAATGTCGGTTCGGCAGGGTCGTTTATGATTTGCTCTATCTGTTCGTTCTCACGGCGGATGCCTTCGGCGACTGCTTCCTCGATGTCGGTAAGCGTAATGCGGTCGAACGGTGCAGCGTCATGCGGCGTGCCGTAAGGTTGCAAAAGTGGATTTACGTGTTTTTTGCTCTCTATTGTCTTATCGTTCATACTAACGTTAGTCTGTATATATAATGTGATACAAAGTTACAGAGAAAAGATTTGCTGTCAAAGCGTTGCCCTGTTTTTTAACTTTTATGGGTTATCTTTTAACTGTATGAGTCTTTCGAGATGTGGAATGTCGATGCGGCCGCGGCTCAGCCTGACGAGAGAAGCCTCTTCCCAACTGTTCAACAGGCGTGAAACGTTGAGGCGGCTCTGGTGCACCTCGTTTGCCAACTGCTGCATAGTGATGTTGAAGACCTTGTGCCCGGCAGGGTAATAGGAATGCAACGAAAAGAAACTTACGATGCTTTTGCTTATTTCTGTAGGTTCTTTCGCCCATCTGTATCGGTCAAGTCGTTGTATAGCCTTTGAGAAACGGTTCATCAGATTGATACGAAATACGAAGTATTCGTCGCACAATCGCATCACATCCTCCTTTGTCAGCATGAGCAAACTGCAAGGACTGGCTGCCTCCACGTCGCCCGGAAAGTACTGGCTGAGCCCGAACAGATGATAGAGTCCGAACATCTGCGGTGCCGAAACAGTCTCGCTGACAGAGTAGCTGTAGTCGTTGGCGTGCGAGTGAATGACCGATTGCCCTTTGAGCAGGAACGTGATTGACGTGCACGGTGTTCCCTCCTTGATGTACACCGTACCTTCTTCAGCCTTGCGGAACTCGAATTTCGTTTGCGCGACGATATTGCTGAGGTCGCTGTTGCTGAGTCCCTGGAATAGCGGAAGACCGAGAATCAGTTCGTAAAGGGTCATTGTCAATTGGCTATTTTGTCCTTCAGCGACGGCGAGAACCACACTTGCATCTTTCCGTCCTTGCCTGCGTAGATGAAGTAAGCCATCAGCTCAGGGTGGTGCTCCAGAACTTTCTTCGCCTTGTCGATGCCGAGAACCATGAAGGCTGTTGCGTAGGCGTCAGCCGTTGCGCAGTCGCTGGCGAGCACCGTGGACGAAAGCAGACTGTGCTGGACGGGGTATCCCGTGTGCGGGTCTATGGTATGAGCAAGCTTGCGGTTGCCGTCCATGTAGAAGTTGCGGTAGTTTCCGCTCGTTGCCATTGCCTTGTCGGTCACGTTGAGCACCGTTTGCAGCTCCTGGCTCGCCTGAAGACTGTCGTCGGTGGGCTTCGTTACTCCGATGCTCCACGGCAGACGCTTCTCGTTGTTGCCACTTGTGACGATTTCACCGCCAATCTCTATCATGAAGTTCTTTATGCCTTTGGAACGGAAAAAGCGTGCAACCACGTCACATCCGTAGCCTTTAGCGATGCCGGAGCAGTCGAGCTGTATGTTGGGGTTCTGCTTTTGTACGTGCTTGTTGCGCATTACGACTTTGTTGAAGCCTACGAACTTCATCAAACTGTCGACTGACTCGCGGTCAGGACGGTGGAATTGCTTCGTGCCAAAGCCCCACATGTTGACCAAAGGTGCCACGGTGATGTCGAAGGCTCCGCCGGTCTCACCCGAAACCTTTTCGGCGAGGTTGAATACTTCGGCAAACATATCGTTCACCTCAGGGTTTTCGTTGCGGTTTATCTTCGAGATAATCGAGCTCTTGTTGAACGGTGAGAGCGAGTTGTCGACTTTTTGCAGTTCTGCTTCAATATCCTGCTTTAAGTCCTTGTCACTCTGATAAGTTATGTTATATACCGTTCCGAACACCATACCAGTGTCGTGCTGGTAAGGCATGGCATGCTGTTGTGCTACTATGAGAACCGAACCGATGATGAGCAGAGCCAAGAATGGCAGCTGCCACACTAGTTTTTTCTTCTTTTTATCGTCCATATTGTGTCTTAGAACTCAAAGTTTATATTGAACTCGGCGCCTATTCGGGTACCGCCACGAACACCGAAGCCGGGAACATACCAAGGCTCTCCGGCGTTGCCGTACTTCTGATGGAGACGTGCACGATAGCGGAATGTCCATCCAAGGTGGAGGAATTTCCATATAGTAGCGTCGACACCGGCAACGGCTTCGGCCCATCCGTAGGTGCACTTCTGCGACTTTGCCTCCCATGTGGCATTGTTTTTCCACACGGGGTCGACAATTGTCAGCGGTCCGATGTCATAATTAAAAGATGTATAGCCATATCGTGCACCGATGAGAACGCGGTATTTGTCGTGCTTGTTCTTCAGAATGTTGAAGTCGATACCTATTAGTCCGTATGGCGCGCTTGTCTTATAGCGTATCTTTGTCTGGTCATCTTCGTGGTCGGCAGTGCCGTATCCCACTTCGACGGTTGGGAACCAGCGGTCCTTTAGGTTCACCTTGACCTGCGCCTCCAACTGTCCGTAGTCGCCGAAGGCACGCATTGCCGGTCCGACAACATCGACGCCGACGATGACACCGCGCCAAAGCGGAATGGAATCCTCTATGGCTTGCTCCTGAGCCGAGCGCTGCCTGCGGTGAAAACCGTACTGTTGGGCGTCGGCACCAGTAGGCACGAGCATCATGCTAACGGCGAGGATGCAGATGAAGGGTAATATTTTCTTCTGATAAGTCATTGTCGACGAGTGTGTTGATGACGGATATTGAGTCGAGGCGGTTGTGCGTCGTGGTCACCCCCTGAATGGTATGCCAGAACTGCGGAGGGCAGTCGACGCTTTCCATGTGTGCCTGGTTGATCTTGCTTATGGTCACGGTGTCCGACAGAACGCTGCCCGTCGTGTCGGTGAATGTGAACAGAAATCTGTCGGCATCCTGTCCGTGGCTCAGCGGAATGGTAAAGGAGGTGACTCCGGTGCCATTAGTGTAGATGTCGGTGTCGCCGCTTTCGGTCAGCGCAGCCACGGTGAGCGTGTCGGCTTTCAGCGTGTCCGGTATCCCGACGTTCATCATCACAAGGTTGTCGATGGAACAGTCGAGGCTCGTACATGCTGATACCAGCGCGGCGAAGGCAAGTGCTAGGGGAAGTATATAGAGTGTTGTCTTCTTCATTTTGTGGTGAATGACGATTGCAGAGCTGCGGCATTGAGCCGTGGCTCTTATTCGTTCTTGTCGCTGTTGTCTATCTTTATTGTTTTCTCAATCTGATATTCATTGCGGCGAGGGTTGGTGCGGCTGATGAGGTCACCGATAAAACCGGCGAGGAAGAGCTGCATACCCATGAGCATTCCGAGCAGGAAGATGAAGAACCAAGCTGAGTTTGCCAGTGGTCCGTACACGTTGTTGCTCAGCTCAATTATCTTTTCAACGCCCATGAGGATAAGCGCAATGAAACTGATGAAGAACATTATGCTGCCAAGGAAACCGAAGACGTGCATAGGCTTCTTGCCGTAGTGGGCGAGGAACCATAGCGTGAGAAGGTCGAGGTAGCCGTTGAAGAAACGGTTGATGCCGAACTTCGAGTGTCCGTACTTACGAGCCTGGTGGTGGACAACCTTTTCGCCGATTTTGTCGAAGCCGGCGTTTTTGGCGAGATATGGTATGTAGCGGTGCATCTCACCGTAGACTTCGATGTTCTTGACGACTTCTTTGCGGTAAGCCTTCAGTCCACAGTTGAAGTCGTGGAGGTTGTGTATGCCGCTTATCTTTCGTGCCGTAGCGTTGAAGAGCTTTGTCGGAATGGTCTTCGACAGAGGGTCGTAGCGCTTCTTCTTGTAGCCCGACACGAGGTCGTAACCATCTTCGGTAATCATGCGGTAGAGTTCCGGAATCTCGTCAGGAGAGTCCTGCAAGTCGGCATCCATCGTTATTACGACATCGCCCTGTGCAGCCTTGAAACCGCAGTAGAGTGCCGGGCTCTTGCCGTAGTTGCGGCGGAACTTGATTCCTTTGACGTTAGGGTCGTTCTTACAGAGGCCTTCTATGACGTTCCAAGAGTTGTCGGTGGAACCGTCGTTGACAAAGATAATCTCGTAGGTGAAGCCGTGCGCTTTCATCACACGTGTTATCCACGCATGGAGTTCAGGGAGGCTTTCGTCTTCGTTGTAAAGTGGTACGATTACTGATATGTCCATATTCTTAGTGTTTCTGGTTTCTTATGTGGGGGCTTCGACGGCGTCGAAGCATACTGAACGCGAGGTTGGCGGGGCGTGGTGGCAAGCTGGGCGCGGGGCGGGCTCTGCCTGTGGGGGCTCAGCCGCGCCTCTGCATTATTGCGGCAATGAGCAGACTGAGGATTATTCCGCTTGTGAAGCCGATGAAGAACGAGTAGGAGGCGAGGTAGACAGGTGTGAACATCTGTTCCGCCGCTGCGTTCATCTCGCTGCTGCTCATACCGACAGCCTGCAAAGCCGCCTGCATCTCCGGGGCGTTGAGCAGTGTTTCGTACATACGGAGAAGGCGTCCTCCGTCGAGGAAATACATGTAAGCCCACTGGCAGATGGCGAAGAACAGCGATGCATTGAAGAAGACCCGGACGCAATAGAGTAGGGCGCGCTTGAATGATATTGTGCCGCCGAGTCCTTCCTCACGGTATTTGCGGAGCCGCCATGCCACGAAGAATGGCGTTATCAGTATCAGCAGCGTCGATATACTGCCGCCGATGCTTGTCGGAGGGGTCATTACGGTGAGGGCAAAGCTCGCGAGCCACAGTATGGCGAGGTATATTCCGTCATAGCGTGAATAAGCGCGCAACTGCCTGTATTCTTCGTATTCCATCGTTCTTTATTGTCGTTTTGTTCGCAATTGAGTGGCTGTTTGTTCTGAACGGTCTCTCTATCAGCATGCAAAGGTACGCTTTTTTTCGCATAACATGGTTGCCGTAGCGTAACTTTTTATTATATAATGTGTAAATAAATGGTATAAACAAAAAAAGACGGACATGCTTTTGGGCATATCCGTCTTTATGAGCCTCTTGTCGGATTCGAACCAACGACCCCGAGATTACAAATCACGTGCTCTGGCCAACTGAGCTAAAGAGGCGGGTGGGTCAGCGATTCTTATCGCGCCGCTACAACCTAATACCCTTGCTATGTTCCCATCCTGGGGGATTCAAAGGGAGCTGGCCGTAGGAGACTGGTCCGTGTTGATGTTGCTTCCCTTTCGGAAAGCGGATGCAAAGTTACTGCTTTTCCGTGGGACAACCAAATAAAATCGTGGGTTTTTTATTAAGGAAGATAATTACGTCCTACCCAAGCCCTCCCGAAAGGGAGGATGTTTGAACACATAATGCCTTTTGCACCATGTTATAAAGCGTTATATCATAAT